>NZ_JAHBCZ010000009.1:0-118586 GCF_019956035.1 Pseudomonas sp. A-RE-22 | reverse complement strand
GGGTGATGGTTTATGCCTTGGCGGTGGCAACTCGGAGTATCGGTGAGGGTGGTGACTGCTTTGTGAGCGCTTCGCGCTCAAGCGGGAGCTAGCTCCCTCGCCACAGGTTCTTCTCCTACCACAGGTTCTTCCTCACCATTGGGTTGGGTATTTGGGGCCGCTTCGCGACCCAGCGGGGATAAATCCCCTCGCCACAAAAGCGGATCGGGGTTTGGCTTGGATCTGCTTGGGCCCCGGCCAAACCACTTTCCTACAGACGAAAAAAAAGACCTTGAATTTCAAGGTCTTTCTTTAAGATGGTGCCCCGAGGGAGACTCGAACTCCCACTCCTTTCGAAAACGGATTTTGAATCCGCCGCGTCTACCAATTCCGCCATCAGGGCTCAATGGCGGCGAAGTATAGAGAGGTGCCTACCGTTGGTCAATCACGTTTCATGGTGAATTTTTGATATTTCCGCTAGACTTTCCGGCCCTGCTAGACGAACCCCATCATGCGTGTTGCTGACTTTACCTTCGAACTCCCGGATTCGCTGATCGCTCGCCACCCTCTGGCCGAGCGTCGCGCCAGTCGACTGTTGACCCTGGACGGGGTCAGCGGTGCCATGGCTCACCGTCAATTCACTGATTTGCTTGAGCATTTGCGCCCGGGCGATTTGATGGTGTTCAACAATACCCGTGTCATTCCCGCGCGTTTGTTCGGCCAGAAAGCCTCCGGCGGCAAGCTGGAGATTCTGGTGGAGCGGGTGCTGGACAGCCATCGCGTGCTGGCCCATGTGCGGTCGAGCAAGTCGCCCAAGCCCGGTTCGTCGATCTTGATCGACGGCGGCGGTGAGGCGGTGATGGTGGCGCGGCATGATGCGTTGTTCGAGCTGGCGTTTGCCGAAGAGGTGTTGCCGCTGCTCGACCGTGTCGGGCACATGCCGTTGCCTCCTTATATAGACCGCCCGGACGAAGGTTCGGACCGTGAGCGTTATCAGACCGTGTACGCCGAGCGCCTGGGGGCGGTGGCGGCACCGACGGCGGGGCTGCATTTTGATCAGCCGTTGCTGGAGGCGATTGCCGCCAAGGGCGTGGAGACCGCGTTCGTGACGCTGCACGTCGGCGCCGGCACGTTCCAGCCGGTGCGCGTGGAGCGCATCGAAGACCACCACATGCACAACGAATGGCTGGAAGTGAGCCAGGAAGTGGTCGATGCCGTGGCGGCCTGTCGCGCGCGTGGCGGGCGGGTGGTGGCGGTGGGGACCACCAGCGTGCGCTCCCTGGAAAGCGCCGCCCGCGATGGCGTGCTCAAGCCGTTCAGTGGCGACACCGATATCTTTATCTACCCGGGCCGGCCGTTTCATGTGGTCGATGCCCTGGTCACCAACTTTCATTTGCCTGAATCCACGCTGTTGATGCTGGTTTCGGCGTTCGCCGGTTATCCCGAAGCCATGGCCGCCTACAAGGCCGCCGTCGAGCATGGATACCGCTTTTTCAGCTACGGTGATGCGATGTTCATCACCCGTAACCCCGCGCCACGCGGACCCGAGGAAACAGTATGAGTCGCACCTGTCGCATGTCCTTCGAGTTGCTCGCCACCGATGGCAAGGCTCGTCGCGGTCGTCTGACCTTCCCCCGCGGTACCGTGGAAACCCCCGCGTTCATGCCGGTGGGCACCTACGGCACGGTCAAGGGCATGCTGCCGCGTGACATCGAGGCGATTGGCGCGGAAATCATCCTGGGTAATACCTTCCACCTGTGGCTGCGCCCGGGCATGGAAGTGATCAAGGCCCACGGTGACCTGCACGATTTCATGCAATGGAAAGGCCCGATCCTGACCGACTCCGGCGGCTTCCAGGTGTTCAGCCTGGGCGCGATGCGCAAGATCAAGGAGGAGGGCGTGACCTTCGCTTCTCCGGTGGACGGTTCCAAGGTGTTCATGGGACCGGAAGAGTCGATGCAGGTGCAGCGCGACCTGGGCTCGGACATCGTGATGATCTTCGACGAATGCACGCCGTACCCGGCCGATGAAGACGTGGCGCGGGTGTCCATGGAGCTGTCGTTGCGCTGGGCCCAGCGGTCGAAGAACGCCCATGGCGACAACACTGCGGCGCTGTTCGGCATCGTCCAGGGCGGCATGCACCGCGACCTGCGCATGCGCTCGCTCGAAGGCCTGGACAAGATCGGCTTCGACGGCCTGGCGATTGGTGGCCTGTCGGTGGGCGAGCCCAAGCACGAGATGATCAAGGTGCTCGATTACCTGCCGGGCGAAATGCCCGCTGACAAACCTCGTTACCTTATGGGCGTTGGCAAACCGGAAGATCTGGTTGAGGGTGTGCGCCGCGGTGTGGACATGTTCGATTGCGTGATGCCAACCCGTAATGCCCGCAATGGGCATCTGTTCATCGACACTGGTGTGCTGAAGATCCGTAACGCGTTTCATCGCCATGATAATTCGCCGCTGGATCCGACGTGCGATTGCTACACCTGCCAGAACTTCTCTCGCGCTTATCTGCATCATTTGGACAAGTGCGGCGAAATGCTCGGCAGTATGCTCAATACCATCCACAATTTGCGCCATTACCAGGTGCTTATGGCTGGTTTGCGCGAGGCTATTCAACAGGGTACATTGGCCGCCTTTGTCGAGGCCTTCTATGCCAAGCGCGGGTTGCCTGTACCGCCCTTGGACTGAGTTTTCCGATCCCTAGATTCAATACTTGCAACTGGAGTGCTAAATGAGCTTTTTTATCTCTAATGCCATGGCTGACGCGGCTGCACCTGCTGCCGCCGGCCCTATGGGCGGCGGTTTCGAGTGGATTTTCCTGGTCGGCTTCCTGGTCATCTTCTACCTGATGATCTGGCGTCCACAGGCCAAGCGCGCCAAAGAGCAGAAGAACCTGCTGAGCAACTTGCAGAAGGGCGATGAAGTGGTCACCACCGGCGGTATCGCTGGCAAGATCACCAAAGTGGCTGATGACTTCGTGGTTCTGGAAGTGTCCGACACTGTTGAAATGAAGTTCCAGAAGGGCGCTATCGCGGCCACGCTGCCAAAGGGCACGCTGAAAGCGATCTAAGTAACAACTTCTATTCAATCGACGGGGCGCGCAAGGCGCCCCGCGTCATAAGCGGGCGGCGTGATGCTGAACAAATACCCTCTGTGGAAATATGTACTGATCCTGGCGGTGCTGGCGGTCGGTCTGATTTATTCCGCTCCCAATCTATACCCGGATGACCCGGCCATTCAGGTCAGTGGCGCAAGCACTGCGCTGCAGGTCACCCAGGCCGATCTGGACCGTGCGAGCGCTGCGCTCAAAGCGTCCAATATCGAGGTCAAGGCTGCGTCCATCGCCGAAAACGGCAAGGGCGGCCTGTTGCGTCTGGCCAAGGCCGAAGACCAACTGCCAGCCAAGGACGTGGTGCGCAAGGCGTTGGGCGACGATTACGTTGTGGCCCTGAACCTGGCCCAGACCACCCCGCAATGGCTGCGCAAGCTCGGCGCGCATCCGATGAAGCTGGGTCTGGACTTGTCCGGCGGTGTGCACTTCCTGCTGGAAGTGGACATGGAAAAAGCCCTCGACGCGCGACTGAAAGTCTACGAAGGCGACGTCAAGAGCTTGCTGCGTAAAGAGCGCGTGCGTTATCGCAGCCTGCCGCAACTCGACGGTGCCATTCAGTTGGGCTTCAGCGATACCGATACCCGCGAGCAGGCCCGTAGCCTGATCCGCAAGAACTTCAATGATTTCGACGTTGTGCCGGCCGACCTCAATGGTCAGCCAGTGCTGCGTCTGGCGATGACCCCGGCCAAGCTGGCGGAAATCCGCGAATACTCCATCAAGCAGAACTTGACCACGGTGCGTAACCGCGTCAACGAGCTGGGTGTGGCCGAGCCGATCGTGCAGCGCCAGGGCGCCAACCGCATCGTGGTTGAGCTGCCAGGCGTGCAGGACACTGCCGAAGCCAAGCGTATCCTCGGCAAGACCGCCAACCTGGAATTCCGCCTGGCCGCTGAGCCGGGTGCTTCCAAGGCCACTTCCGAGAGCTTCGAGTTCCGTGAGGGCAATCGTCCGGCGGCGCAGATCGAGCGTGGCCTGATCATCACCGGTGACCAGGTGACTGACGCCAAGGCGGGCTTCGACGAGCAGGGTCGCCCACAGGTGAACATTCGCCTCGACGGCCATGGCGGCGAACTGATGAGCCGCGCTACGCGCAGCAACGTCGGTCGCAGCATGGCGGTGATCTTCATCGAGCAGAAGCCGACTACCACGTACACCAAGCAAGTGGTCAACGGCGTCGAGAAAGACGTCGCGGTGCAGACCTTCAAGGAAGAGAAGAAGATCATCAGCCTGGCGACCATCCAGTCGCCACTGGGCAGCCAGTTCCGCATCACCGGCCTGAACGGCCAGGGTGAATCCTCGGAACTGGCCCTGCTGCTGCGTGCCGGTGGTCTGGCCGCGCCAATGTACTTCGCTGAAGAGCGCACCATTGGCCCGAGCCTGGGTGCCGACAACATCACCAAGGGTATCGATGCCTCGCTGTGGGGCATGCTGTTCGTGTCGCTGTTCATCATCGCCATCTACCGCTTCTTCGGCATCATCGCCACCGTCGCGCTGGCAGTGAACATGGTGATGCTGCTGGCCTTGATGTCGCTGCTGGGGGCCACGCTGACCCTGCCGGGTATCGCCGGTATCGTGTTGACCATGGGTATGGCGGTGGACGCCAACGTGCTGATCTTCTCGCGGATACGTGAAGAGATCGCCGCGGGCATGACAGTTCAACGGGCAATCAACGAAGGCTTCGGCCGGGCATTCACCGCGATCCTCGACGCCAACCTGACCACGTTGCTGGTCGGCGGGATTCTCTTCGCCATGGGCACCGGCCCGGTCAAGGGCTTCGCAGTGACCATGTCCCTCGGGATCTTTACCTCGATGTTCACAGCCATCATGGTGACCCGCGCAATGGTCAACCTGATCTTTGGCGGTCGTGACTTCAAGAAGTTGTGGATTTAAGGGGCTGCCATGTTACGTACAATCAACTTCATGGGCGTTCGCAACGTTGCGTTCGGCGTCACATTGTTCCTTACCTTGCTGGCGTTGTTCAGCTGGTTCCACAAGGGCCTGAACTATGGCCTGGACTTCACCGGCGGTACGCTCATCGAGCTGACCTACGAGCGTCCGGCCGATGTCACCAAGGTGCGTGAGCAGTTGGTGACCTCGGGCTACAGCGATGCCATCGTGCAGAGCTTTGGTGCGACCACCGACCTGCTGGTGCGCATGCCGGGTGCAGACCCGCAGCTGGGTCACCAGGTGGCTGAAGCCTTGCAGAAGGCCGGCGGTGACAACCCGGCCCAGGTCAAGCGCGTCGAGTTCGTTGGCCCGCAAGTGGGTGAAGAGCTGCGCGACCAGGGCGGCCTCGGCATGCTCATGGCCCTGGGCGGCATCCTGCTCTACCTGGCCTTCCGCTTTCAGTGGAAGTTCGCGGTAGGCGCGATTGTCTCGCTGATCCACGACGTGATCGTGACCGTGGGCATCCTGTCGTTCTTCCAGATCACCTTCGACCTGACGGTGCTGGCGGCGGTGCTGGCGATCATCGGTTACTCGCTCAACGACACCATCGTGGTGTTCGACCGGGTGCGTGAGAACTTCCGTGTGCTGCGCAAGGCCTCGCTGATCGAGAACATCAACATCTCGACCACCCAGACCCTGCTGCGGACCATGGCGACGTCGATCTCCACCTTGCTGGCGATTGCTGCGCTGTTGTTCTTTGGTGGCGACAACTTGTTCGGTTTCTCCATCGCGCTGTTCATCGGCGTGTTGGCGGGTACTTACTCGTCGATTTACATCGCCAACGTGGTGCTGATCTGGCTGAACCTGAGCACCGAGGACCTGATTCCTCCGGCTGCTGCTGAAACGGAAGTGGACGACCGCCCGTAAGGCTCCGGTTTCCATCCGTCACCACTGAAAAGGCGCGAGTTGAACTCGCGCCTTTTTTTGTGCTCCAAGGCTGGGAGAAGCGCGGATTAATCCGCTTGTGATGGTCAGGAGGTTCAAGTGAACAAATCGATGCTGGTTGGTGCGGTATTGGGTGCTGTCGGTGTAACAGCCGGTGGTGCGGTCGCCACCTACAGCTTGGTAAAAAGTGGCCCTGAGTATGCGCAAGTATTGGCCGTGGAGCCGGTCAAGACCCAAATCAAGACCCCGCGTGAAGTGTGCAAGGACGTCACCGTGACTCGGCAGAAGCCAGTCCAGGACCAGCACCAGATCGCCGGTACCGTCCTGGGCGCCGTAGCCGGTGGCCTGCTGGGCAACCAGATCGGCGGCGGCACCGGTAAGAAGATCGCCACCGTGGCGGGTGCGGCCGGTGGTGGTTATGCCGGTAACAAGATTCAGGAAGGCATGCAGGAGCGCGACACCTACACCACCACCCAGACTCGCTGCAACACGGTCAATGACATCAGCGACAAGGTTGTAGGCTACGACGTTCGCTACATGCTCGACGGCAAAGAAGGCAAAGTCCGCATGGACCGCGACCCGGGCAACCAGATCCCGGTGAACAAGGAAGGCCAACTGATCCTGGGCCAGAACGAACCGGCTCAGTGATCCAACCGCTATGAAAGAAGCACCCTTCGGGGTGCTTTTTTTTCGCCCGCATTTACTACTCCACCTCAAACCCCCTGTGGGAGCGAGCTTGCTCGCGATAGCGGTGGTTAAGCTTGCGTGGATGTCTGATGTTGTAACCGATCGTTCCCACGCTCTGCGTGGGCATGCATCCCGTGACGCTCTGCGTCACCTTCCAGAAGCGGAACGCGGAGCGTCCCTGGCGGCATTCCCACGCGGAGCGTGAGGAACGATCGGCGTATGAGGCAGGCATAAAAAAAGCACCCCGAAGGGTGCTTTTTCTGTAGCCGGTTGCTTAGCGCTTCAGCGAAGCCGGCAGGTGCGGCTGGATGGCGGTGAGCACAGCCTTGAAGCATTTGGTGTTGCCGGCAACGATGTGGCCTTTTTCAAGGAAGTCGTGGCCGCCGGTGAAGTCGCTCACCAAACCACCGGCTTCCTGGATCAGCAGGGCGCCAGCAGCCATGTCCCACTCGGACAGGCCCGATTCCCAGAACGCATCGAAACGGCCAGCGGCCACATAAGCCAGGTCCAGGCTCGCAGCGCCGGCGCGGCGGATGCCGGCGGTCTGGCCGACCAGGGCGCGGAACATGCCCAGGTAGTTGTCCAGGTTGTCCATCTGGTCATCGCGGAACGGGAAGCCGGTACCCAGCAGGGCGCCGTCCAGGCTGGTGCGGCCGCTGACGCGCAGGCGACGACCGTTCAGTTGGGCGCCACGGCCACGGCTGGCGGTGAATTCTTCCTGGCGAACCGGGTCCAGCACGACGGCGTGTTCCAGGCGGCCACGGTATTTGCAGGCGATGCTGACAGCGAAGTGAGGAATGCCGCGCAGGAAGTTGGTGGTGCCGTCCAGCGGATCGATGATCCACAGGTACTCTTCGCCTTCGATGCCAGTACCGGCGTGCATGCCGGTCTCTTCACCGAGGATGGAGTGGTTCGGGTAAGCCTTGCGCAGGGCGTCGACGATTTTTTGCTCGGCGGCGCGATCAACCTCGGACACGTAGTCCTTGGCGTCTTTTTCATCGACCTTGATGGTATCCAGGCGCTCGATGGAGCGGAAGATCAGTTCACTGGCGCTGCGGGCGGCGCGCAGCGCGATATTCAGCATGGGCTGCATGGATGTGTCACCTAAGGTTGTTAAAGAAAGCCGCGCATTCTATCAGAAAGTTTTCTCAGGAGAAGGTTGGTGTTCGCTTTCATAGCTTAACGGTAGGTGCTTATGTAAGATTTGCTCCCTTTATCGTGTTCGAGAGCGCCTCCCTTGTTGCAGAACATTCGTGTCGTCCTGGTCAATACCAGCCATCCGGGTAACATCGGCGGAGCTGCGCGGGCCATGAAGAACATGGGCCTGTCGCGCCTGGTGCTGGTCGAACCGCGCTTGTTTCCCCATCACGAAGCTGACGCCCGGGCCTCTGGCGCCGGTGACATCCTCGCCAACGCGCAGGTCGTCGCTACTCTGGAAGACGCCCTGGTGGGATGCAACCTGGTGCTCGGCACCAGCGCCCGCGATCGGCGTATCCCCTGGCCACTGCTCGACCCCCGCGAATGCGGCACCAAAGTGGTCGAGGAAGCCGCGCAAGGCTTTGAGATCGCCCTGGTGTTCGGCCGTGAAGACTCCGGCCTGACCAACGACGAGCTGCAGCGATGTCACTTTCACGTGCATATCCCTTCCGACCCCGAGTTCAGTTCCTTGAACCTGGGGGCGGCGGTGCAGGTGTTGAGCTATGAAGTGCGCATGGCTTGGCTGGCAGCCGAAGGCAAGCCCAGCAAAATCGAAAAAACCGAGGTCACATCGCCGCGCAGTGAGACACTGGCGACCATGGACGAACTGGAACGGTTCTATGAACACCTGGAACAGACCCTGGTGGACATCGAGTTCCTCGACCCGGAAAAGCCGCGACACTTGATGGCGCGCCTGCGTCGGTTGTACGGACGAAGCTCGGTCAGCCGGGCGGAGATGAATATATTGCGCGGCATCCTCACGGAAACCCAGAAGGCGGCCCGTGGCGAGCTGATTAAGCGGAAGAAATAAAATGTTCGAACGTTTGCGTGAAGATATCCAAAGTGTTTTCCATCGTGACCCGGCGGCGCGCAATGCCTTTGAAGTGCTGACCTGCTACCCGGGGATGCACGCGATCTGGATCCACCGCCTGTCCGGCGCCTTGTGGAACATGGGCTGGAAGTGGCTGGCGCGGCTGGTCTCGAACTTCGGCCGCTGGCTGACCGGGATCGAGATCCACCCGGGCGCCAAGGTCGGTCGCCGGTTCTTCATCGACCACGGCATGGGCATCGTCATCGGCGAAACCGCCGAGATCGGCGACGACGTGACGCTGTACCAGGGCGTGACACTCGGCGGCACCAGCTGGAACAAAGGCAAGCGCCACCCGACCCTGGAAGACGGTGTGGTAGTGGGCGCCGGCGCCAAGGTGCTAGGGCCGTTCACGGTTGGGGCGGGGGCGAAAGTCGGCTCCAATGCCGTGGTCACCAAGGCCGTGCCGCCTGGCGCGACCGTGGTGGGTATTCCGGGGCGGATCATCGTCAAGTCCGATGATGAGCAGGACGCCCGCCGCAAGGCCATGGCCGAGAAGATCGGCTTCGACGCCTACGGTGTCGGCGAAGACATGCCCGACCCGGTCGCCCGCGCCATCAACCAGTTGCTCGATCACCTGCAGGCCGTCGATGGGCGCCTGGAGGGGATGTGCGGCGCCCTGAAGGACCTGGGCAGTAATTACTGTGCCAAGGACCTGCCTGAACTGCGCGAGGAAGATTTTGCGTGTGTGAAGGACAAGGATGAGACTCAGGCCAGCTGAAACCCTACTGGCCTCATCGCGAGCAAGCTCGCTCCCACAGGGGGGCTTTGGTGGATGCACAATTCGTGTACGCCGCAGATCCCATGTGGGAGCGAGCTTGCTCGCGATAAACGATAACGCGGTATCACTGGTCGCCGCCGGCCAGCCTTTGCTATGATGCGCGCGCTCTTTCGCGGGTAAACCTGAGTAAAGCACTAGGTCTTATACTTGACTTAAATACTCGGGAATTGCATACTCGCCCCCATTCCGAACTCCGTGGTAATTGTCCATGCGACTGACTACAAAAGGCCGATACGCCGTGACCGCAATGCTGGATCTGGCATTGCATGCGCAGCACGGGCCGGTGTCCCTGGCCGATATCTCCGAGCGCCAGGGCATTTCCCTGTCTTATCTTGAGCAGCTGTTCGCCAAGCTGCGCCGTAGCAACCTGGTTTCCAGTGTTCGCGGCCCCGGCGGCGGCTACCAGCTGTCGCGCGACATGCAGGGCATCCAGGTCGCCCAGGTGATCGATGCGGTGAACGAATCGGTCGATGCGACCAAATGCCAGGGCCTTGGCGACTGCCATGGCGGCGATACTTGCCTGACCCACCACTTGTGGTGCGATCTCAGCCTGCAGATTCACGAATTTCTAAGCGGTATCAGCTTGGCTGACCTTGTAACTCGTCGTGAGGTGCAAGAAGTAGCCCAGCGTCAGGACCAGCGTCGTTGCAATAGCAAGGCGCCGCACCTGGACAAGATTGAAGCGTCCGCCGTCGAATGACTGCCGCAGAGCACGCGGAACGCCAGCCAGCCTGATTTAGGAGAGAGTCCATGAAATTGCCGATTTACCTTGATTACTCAGCGACCACCCCGGTTGACCCGCGTGTTGCGCAAAAAATGAGTGAATGCCTGCTGGTCGACGGAAACTTCGGTAACCCGGCGTCCCGTTCCCACGTGTTCGGCTGGAAGGCCGAAGAGTCGGTCGAAAACGCCCGTCGCCAGGTCGCTGACCTGGTCAACGCCGACCCGCGTGAAATCGTCTGGACCTCCGGTGCCACTGAATCCGACAACCTGGCAATCAAGGGTGTCGCGCATTTCTATCACACCAAGGGCAAGCACCTGATCACCTCCAAGATCGAGCACAAGGCTGTCCTGGACACCATGCGCCAACTGGAGCGTGAAGGCTTCGAAGTCACCTACATCGAGCCAGGTGAAGACGGCATCATCACTCCAGCCATGGTCGAAGCCGCCCTGCGCGACGACACCATCCTGGTTTCGATCATGCACGTGAACAACGAAATCGGCACCGTCAACGACATCGCGGCCATCGGCGAGCTGACCCGTTCCAAGGGCATCCTGTTCCACGTCGACGCGGCCCAGTCCACCGGCAAGGTCGACATCGACCTGTCCAAGCTGAAAGTCGACCTGATGTCGTTCTCGGCCCACAAGACCTACGGCCCTAAAGGCATTGGCGCGCTGTACGTCAGCCGCAAGCCGCGTGTTCGCCTCGAAGCGACCATGCACGGCGGCGGTCACGAGCGTGGCATGCGTTCCGGCACCCTGGCGACCCACCAGATCGTCGGCATGGGCGAAGCCTTCCGTGTAGCCAAGGAAGACATGGCTGCCGAGAACGTGCGCATCAAGGCCCTGAGCGACCGCTTCTTCAAGCAGGTCGAGGACCTCGAAGAACTCTACGTCAACGGCAGCATGACCGCCCGCGTACCGCACAACCTGAACCTGAGCTTCAACTATGTTGAAGGCGAGTCGCTGATCATGGCGCTCAAGGATCTGGCCGTGTCGTCCGGTTCGGCCTGCACCTCGGCATCGCTTGAGCCTTCGTACGTACTGCGCGCCCTGGGCCGCAACGACGAACTGGCCCACAGCTCGATCCGCTTCACCTTCGGCCGTTTCACCACCGAGGAAGAAATCGATTACGCCGCGCAGAAAGTCTGCGAGGCCGTTACCAAGCTGCGCGCTCTGTCGCCGCTGTGGGACATGTACAAAGACGGCGTCGACATTTCGAAAATCGAGTGGGCGGCGCACTGAAGAAGTCGCCACCAGAGCGACTCACTGATGAGGATTGAAGCAAATGGCATATAGCGAAAAGGTCATCGACCACTACGAGAACCCGCGCAACGTCGGCAAGATGGACGCGCAGGATCCTGATGTCGGCACCGGCATGGTCGGCGCCCCAGCGTGCGGCGACGTCATGCGCCTGCAGATCAAGGTCAACGAGCAAGGCATCATCGAAGATGCCAAGTTCAAGACCTACGGCTGCGGTTCCGCCATCGCGTCCAGCTCCCTGGCCACCGAGTGGATGAAGGGCAAGACCCTTGATGAAGCCGAAACCATCAAGAATACCCAGCTGGCCGAAGAACTGGCCCTGCCGCCAGTGAAGATCCACTGCTCGGTACTCGCCGAAGACGCCATCAAGGCCGCCGTTCGCGATTACAAGCAGAAGAAAGGCCTGATCTGATCCGCGTTACGGTAAGGAGTTTTCCATGGCTATCCAGATGACAGAAGCGGCAGCTAACCATATCCAGCGCTCACTTGCGGGGCGCGGCAAGGGCGAGGGTATCCGCCTGGGTGTTCGCACCACGGGCTGTTCTGGCCTCGCCTATGTACTGGAATTCGTCGACGAAGTGGGCGAAGACGATCAGGTGTTCGAGAGTCATGGTCAGAAAGTGATCATCGACCCCAAGAGCCTGACGTACCTGGACGGCACCGAACTGGATTTCGTCAAGGAAGGGTTGAACGAAGGCTTCAAGTTCAACAACCCCAACGTGCGCGGTGAATGTGGCTGCGGCGAAAGCTTCAACATCTGAGGCAGCTTGTGGGTACTCCTTGTCATTTTGCGTTGTTCCAGATGCAGCCTGCGTTCCAGCTGGATCTCGACCAGTTGTCCGCGCGTTATCTGGAATTGGCCCGTGGTGTCCACCCGGACCGCTTTGCTGACGCCTCCGAAGCCGAGCAGCGCCGGGCGCTTGAGCAGTCTGCGAACCTCAACGAGGCGTACCAGACACTCAAGAGTCCAGCCAAGCGCGCGCGTTACCTGCTCGCCATCAGCGGCCATGAGTTGCCGCTGGAGGTCACGGTCCACGATCCCGAGTTTCTTTTGCAGCAGATGCAATGGCGCGAAGAGCTCGAAGACCTGCAGGACAGCGCCGACCTGGCCGGTGTCGCGGTATTCAAGCGCCGCTTGAAAGACGCCCAGCACACATTGAACGAAAGCTTCGCAGCCTGCTGGAACGATGCCGCGCAGCGCGAACAGGCCGAACGCCTGATGCGGCGCATGCAGTTCCTCGACAAGCTCACCTACGAAGTGCGCCAGCTCGAAGAGCGCCTCGACGATTAACCCAGTGCCGCTCCGGTCGCACGCCTGATTACAGATAAGTCCTGATTACGATGGCCCTACTGCAGATCGCCGAACCCGGCCAAAGTCCACAACCGCACCAGCGTCGCCTGGCTGTCGGGATCGACTTGGGTACCACCAATTCCCTGGTCGCTGCCTTGCGCAGCGGTCTTTCCGAACCGCTGGCCGATGAGCAGGGGCAGGTGATCCTGCCGTCCGCCGTGCGCTATCACGCCGATCACGTCGAAGTGGGCGAGTCGGCCAAGCTGGCCGCCGCCACCGACCCGTTGAACACCATCGTCTCGGTCAAGCGCTTGATGGGTCGTGGTCTGTCCGACGTCAAGCAACTGGGCGACCAACTGCCGTACCGCTTCGTCGGCGGTGAATCCCACATGCCGTTCATCGAAACCGTACAGGGCCCGAAAAGCCCGGTAGAGGTTTCCGCCGACATCCTCAAGGTCTTGCGCCAGCGCGCCGAAGCGGCACTGGGCGGTGAATTGGTGGGCGCGGTCATTACCGTCCCGGCTTATTTCGACGATGCCCAGCGCCAAGCCACCAAGGATGCCGCCAAGCTCGCCGGCCTGAACGTGCTGCGCCTGCTCAACGAGCCGACGGCCGCTGCGGTGGCGTATGGCCTGGACCAGCATGCCGAAGGCCTGGTCGCCATCTACGACTTGGGTGGCGGTACTTTCGATATTTCGATCCTGCGCCTGACTGGCGGTGTCTTCGAAGTCCTGGCCACCGGCGGCGACAGCGCCCTGGGCGGCGATGACTTCGACCACGCCATCGCCGGCTGGATCATCGAGCAAGCCGGTTTGTCCGCTGACCTCGACCCGGGTGCGCAGCGCCATCTGCTGCAAACCGCCTGCGCCGCCAAGGAAGCCTTGACCGACGACGCTGCGGTTGAAGTCGCTTATGGCGACTGGAAAGCCACGCTGACCCGCGAAGCCTTTGATGCCCTGATCGAGCCCATGGTCGCCCGCAGCCTCAAGGCCTGCCGCCGTGCCGTGCGCGATTCCGGCGTGGAGCTCGAAGACGTCAAAGCCGTGGTCATGGTTGGGGGTTCGACCCGCGTGCCTCGGGTTCGCGAAGCCGTTGCCGAGGCCTTTGGCCGCCAGCCGCTGACTGAAATCGACCCGGACCAGGTGGTTGCCATCGGCGCCGCGATCCAGGCCGATACCCTGGCCGGCAACAAGCGCGATGGCGGCGAACTGCTGCTGCTCGACGTGATTCCGTTGTCCCTGGGCCTGGAGACCATGGGTGGCCTGATGGAGAAGGTGATTCCGCGTAACACCACCATCCCCGTTGCCCGCGCCCAGGACTTCACCACCTATAAAGACGGCCAGTCGGCCATGATGGTCCACGTGCTGCAAGGCGAGCGTGAGCTGATCAGCGACTGCCGCTCCCTGGCTCGCTTCGAATTGCGTGGCATCCCACCGATGGTGGCGGGTGCGGCGAAGATCCGCGTGACCTTCCAGGTCGATGCCGACGGCTTGCTCAACGTCTCCGCCCGCGAACTGGGTTCGGGCGTGGAGGCGAGCATCCAGGTCAAGCCGTCCTATGGCCTGACCGACGGCGAAATCGCCAAGATGCTCAAGGATTCCTTCCAGCATGCCAGCGACGACAAAGTCGCCCGTGTGCTGCGCGAGCAGCAGGTCGACGCCCAGCGCCTGATCGAAGCCGTGCAAGGTGCCCTTGAGGCTGACGGCGACCGTTTGTTGGATGCCGAAGAGCGCATGGTCATCGAGCTGCAGATGCAGGAATTGTCCGAATTGATCAAAGGCACCGATGGCTATGCCATCGAGCAGCAGACCAAGCGTCTGTCGCACGTCACCGACGCCTTTGCTGCCCGCCGCCTGGACTCGACGGTGAAAGCCGCCCTGGCGGGGCGCAACCTGAATGAAATCGAGGAATAACTGATGCCGCAGATCATTTTTCTGCCACACGCCGAGCATTGCCCGGACGGTATGGTGGTAGAGGCCGAAACCGGCAAGTCCATTCTTGAAGTGGCCCACGACAACCACATCGAGATCGAGAGCGCCTGCGGCGGTGTCTGTGCCTGCACCACGTGCCATTGCATCATTCGCGAAGGTTTCGACTCGTTGAATGAGGCCGATGAGCTGGAAGAAGACTACCTTGATAGGGCCTGGGGCCTGGAACCGACGTCGCGCCTGACCTGTCAGGCCAAGGTCGGCACCGAGGACCTGGTGGTCGAAATCCCGAAATATTCGCTTAACCATGCGGCCGAAGCGCCGCACTGATGGTGACACTGTCATGAGCTATGGTTGGAATGATGTACAACGCATCGCAGAAGAACTGGCCGAAGCCAAGCCGGACGTGGATCCGCTGAAGGTCAATTTCGTCGATCTGCAGCACTGGATCATGGAGCTTCCCGGTTTCGACAGCACCTCTGGCCGTTGCGGCGAGAAGGTCTTGGAAGCGGTCCAGGCGCTCTGGATCGAAGAAATCGACTGATCGACCTGGCAGGTTAGGCAATACCCCTGAACCCGCGTATAATTCGCGGGTTTAATTTTTCGCAAATTACCGTTTCTGGAGTTACACCATGGCTGTTCAACGTACTTTCTCCATCATCAAGCCTGACGCCGTTGCTAAAAACGTGATCGGCAAGATCGTTACCCGCTTCGAAGACGCTGGCCTGCGCGTTGTAGCTTCGAAAATGAAGCAACTGTCCAAAGCCGAAGCCGAAGGCTTCTACGCTGAGCACAGCGAGCGCGGTTTCTTCGGTGAGCTGGTTGCTTTCATGACTTCCGGTCCGGTTGTCGTTCAGGTGCTGGAAGGCGAAAACGCTATCGCTCGCAACCGTGAGCTGATGGGCGCTACCAACCCTAAAGAAGCTGCTGCCGGCACCATCCGTGCTGACTTCGCCGAGTCCATCGACGCCAACGCCGTTCACGGTTCGGACTCCGAAGCCGCTGCTGCTCGCGAAATCGCTTACTTTTTCGCTGCTACTGAAGTAACCGCTCGCTAAGCATTGGCTTGAGAGTGAAGGTGAATCCATGACTACATCGACTGTTAAAACCAATCTGCTGGGGCTGACCCAGCCGGAAATGGAGAAATTCTTCGACTCGATCGGGGAGAAGCGTTTCCGTGCCGGTCAGGTGATGAAATGGATTCACCACTTTGGCGTCGACGACTTCGACGCCATGACGAATGTCGGCAAGGCCCTGCGCGAAAAGCTCAAGGCTGTTGCCGAGATTCGCGGCCCCGAAGTGGTCAGCCAGGACATTTCCAGCGACGGCACCCGCAAGTGGGTGGTGCGCGTGGCGTCCGGCAGCTGCGTCGAGACCGTCTATATTCCCCAGGGCAAACGCGGCACCTTGTGCGTTTCGTCCCAGGCAGGCTGTGCCCTGGACTGCAGTTTCTGCTCCACCGGCAAGCAAGGCTTCAATAGCAACCTCACCGCCGCCGAAGTGATCGGCCAGGTGTGGATTGCCAACAAATCCTTTGGCAGCGTCCCGGCGACCGTCGACCGTGCCATCACCAACGTGGTGATGATGGGCATGGGTGAGCCGCTGCTGAACTTCGACAACGTCGTTTCCGCCATGCACCTGATGATGGACGACCTGGGCTACGGCATCTCCAAGCGCCGCGTGACCCTGTCCACTTCCGGCGTGGTGCCGATGATCGATGAGCTGGCCAAGCACATCGACGTCTCCCTGGCGTTGTCGCTGCACGCACCCAATGACGCATTGCGTAATCAATTGGTGCCGATCAACAAGAAATATCCGCTTAAGATGCTGCTCGAGTCGTGCCAGCGCTACATGTCGTCCCTGGGCGAAAAGCGCGTGCTGACCATCGAGTACACACTGCTCAAGGATGTGAACGACAAGGTCGAACACGCGGTCGAGATGATCGAGCTGCTCAAGAACATCCCGTGCAAGATCAACCTGATTCCGTTCAACCCGTTCCCGCATTCCGGTTACGAGCGTCCGAGCAACAACGCGATTCGTCGCTTCCAGGATCAGCTTCACCACGCTGGCTTCAACGTCACCGTGCGCACCACCCGCGGCGAAGACATCGACGCCGCCTGTGGCCAATTGGTAGGACAGGTGCTGGATCGCACCCGTCGCAGCGAACGCTACATTGCCGTGCGTGAGTTGAACGCCGCGGACGATGCGGTGCAAAACGCTGCGAACAGTCACTAAGAGAGGAACTCTATGTCCCTGCGCTTCGCGCTCGTTTTGCTGTTGGCCGGCCTTTGTTCCGGTTGTGTCCTGTCGGGTGACTACAACCCGATGAGGACCAGCAAAGGGCGCGACGAGGCGCGTGTGGCCTACGTGCAACTGGGCATTGGCTACCTGCAGCAGGGCATGACCGAACGGGCCAAGGTGCCGCTCAAGAAAGCCCTGGAGCTGGACGATTCCGACCCGGACGCCAACGCGGCCCTGGCGCTGGTGTTCCAGGCCGAGATGGAGCCGGAGCTGGCCGACCAGCATTTTCGCAAGGCGCTGTCTGCCCGCCCGCAAGACGCCCGGATCCTGAACAACTACGGCAGCTTTCTTTTCGAGCAGAAACGCTACAAGGACGCCTACGAGCGCTTCGAGCAGGCTGCCGCCGACACCCTTTACCCTGAGCGTTCGCGGGTTTTCGAAAACCTCGGCATGACGGCCGCGCAGCTGGGCCAGCGTGACCTGGCCCGCCAGCAGCTGGAAAAGGCGCTGCGGCTCAACCGCCAGCAACCGCGGGCGCTGCTGGAAATGGCTGAGTTGTCCTACGAAGACAGGCATTATGTGCCCGCGCGTGACTACTACGAGCGTTTTAGCCTGCTGAGCGAGCAAAATGCACGTAGTCTATTGCTCGGCGTTCGGCTGGCACATGTGTTTGAAGATCGCGACAAGGCTGCAAGTTACGGCCTGCAACTCAAAAGACTCTATCCCGGTACGCCGGAATATCAGCAATACCTGTCGGAGCAATGATGAAAGCGGCGCATCCCGAAGTTGTAGCAGCGACTCGCGTAAATCCTGGTGAGACCCTGCGTCAAGCCCGCGAAAGCAATGGTTGGTCGCTGGCCGAAGTGGCCCTCAAGCTCAATCTCACCGTGGCCTCCTTGGGCAATCTGGAAGCGGGCGCGTTCGACAAGCTGCCTGGGCATACCTTCGCCCGCGGCTATATCCGCGCCTATGCCAAGTTGCTCGGCATGGACCAGACCGTGCTGGTCCAGCAATTCGATCAATACACCGGTTCCGATGCCCAGGGCAGCAACGTGCACAGCCTGGGTCGCATCGAGGAGCCGGTTCGCGTTTCCCACACCATTTTGCGAATCGTCAGCCTGTTGCTGCTGATCGCGGTGATTGGCGGCGGTTTTGTCTGGTGGCAGGATCAGGCTTCCTTGCGCAACAAGGAGCCGGTCGCCATGAACCCTGAGCACGTTGAGGTCGAAGGCGCCGACGGCACCACCCAGATCCATCCGTTGGACGAGCCGGAAGACCAGGCTGTCGTCGAAGGCCAGGCCGAAGGCGAAACCGCCCTGGCGTTGCCACAGGGCCAGGACGCCGCCGATGCCGAAGCGGGTGCCGAGCCGGCTGTTCCAGCCCCTGTGCCAGCTGCACCAACAGCGCCGACTGCACCGATTGCCACCGCCCCTGCCGCACCGAGCACGCCAGCGCCAACCGCGGCTGCGCCTGCGACCCACGCGGCTCCAGCCGCGCCGGTTGTTCCGGCAGCTCCGGCGGCCCCGACCCCGGCTCCAGCGGCAGGTGAAGGCCAGGTACAGATTCAGTTTGTCGCCGACTGCTGGACGCAGATCACCGATGGCAACGGCAAGGTGTTGTTCAGTGGCCTCAAGCGCAAGGGCGACAGCACCTCCATCAACGGCAAGCCACCCTTTGCCGTACGCCTGGGTTATGCCCGTGGCGCGCAGGTCAGCTACAACGGCCAGCCGGTCGACATCGCTCCGTTCACCAGTGGCGAGACCGCTCGCCTGAAGTTGGGTCAATAAGTCATGCACGGCGAATCTCCAATCAAGCGTCGCGAATCCCGAAAAATCTGGGTCGGCAACGTGCCCGTGGGCGGCGATGCGCCTATCGCTGTGCAGAGCATGACCAACAGCGACACCAATGACGTGGCCGCCACGGTCGCCCAGATCAACCGCCTGGAAGCCGCCGGTGTCGACATCGTGCGGGTATCGGTGCCGGACATGGACGCCGCCGAGGCGTTCGGCAAGATCAAGCAACTGGTCAAGGTGCCCTTGGTGGCCGACATCCACTTCGACTACCGCATCGCCTTGCGTGTTGCCGAGCTGGGTGTGGATTGCCTGCGCATCAACCCGGGCAACATCGGTCGCGAAGACCGTGTCCGTGCCGTGGTGGATGCCGCCCGCGACCGGGGCATCCCGATCCGCATCGGCGTGAACGCCGGTTCCCTGGAAAAAGACCTGCAAAAGAAATACGGCGAACCGACCCCGGCGGCACTGGTGGAGTCGGCCCTGCGCCACGTCGAGCACCTCGAACGCCTGAATTTCCAGGACTTCAAGGTCAGCGTGAAGGCGTCCGACGTGTTCATGGCCGTCGAAGCCTACCGCCTGCTGGCCAAGGAAATCGTCCAGCCGCTGCACCTGGGCATCACCGAAGCCGGTGGGTTGCGTTCGGGCACGGTGAAATCCGCCGTCGGCCTCGGTATGCTGCTCGCCGAAGGGATTGGCGATACCATCCGCATCTCGTTGGCGGCTGACCCGGTCGAGGAAGTGAAAGTCGGCTACGACATTCTCAAGTCCCTGCACCTGCGTTCCCGTGGCATCAACTTCATCGCCTGCCCGAGCTGCTCGCGGCAGAACTTCGATGTGGTCAAGACCATGAACGAGCTGGAAGGGCGCCTTGAAGACCTGCTGGTGCCGCTGGATGTCGCGGTGATCGGTTGCGTGGTCAACGGGCCGGGCGAAGCCAAGGAGGCCCATATCGGCCTGACTGGCGGTACACCGAACCTGATTTACATCGACGGCAAGCCGTCGCAGAAACTGACGAATGACAATCTGGTGGATGAGCTGGAACGGCTGATCCGCCAGAAAGCGGCCGAAAAGGTCGAAGCCGACGCAGCGGTCATCGCGCGCGGTTAAGTCGAAAGATTAAGGAATACACGTGAGCAAGTCCCTGCAAGCCATTCGTGGCATGAACGACATCCTGCCCGAGCAGACGCCCCTGTGGCGCTATTTCGAGGGCACCGTGGCGCGTCTGCTGGATAACTACGGCTATCGGCAGATCCGCATGCCGATCGTCGAGTTCACCGAGCTGTTCAAGCGCTCCATCGGTGAAGTGACCGACATCGTCGAAAAAGAGATGTACACCTTCGACGACCGCAACGGCGATTCCCTGACCCTGCGCCCCGAAGGCACGGCGGCCTGCGTGCGTGCGGTGCTCGAGCACGGCATCACCGGCGGCGGTCAGGTACAGAAACTCTGGTACGTCGGCCCGATGTTCCGTCACGAGCGTCCGCAGAAAGGCCGTTATCGCCAGTTCCACCAGATTGGCCTGGAGGTGTTCAACCTCGAGGGTCCGGACATCGATGCCGAGCTGATCGTCATGACCTGGCGCCTGTGGGGCGAGCTGGGGCTTCGCGATGCGGTCAAGCTTGAGCTCAACAGCCTGGGCACCAGCGAGTCCCGTGGCCGCTACCGTGAAGCGTTGGTGGAGTTTCTTTCCGCCCACCTGGACAAGCTCGACGAAGACAGCCAGCGCCGTCTGAAGACCAACCCGCTGCGTGTGCTCGACACCAAGAATGCCGAGACCCAAGCGGTCCTGGTCGACGCGCCGAAAATGGCCGACTACCTCGACGACGAATCCCGTGCACACTTCGAAGGGCTGAAGGCGCGCCTCGACGCCGTGGGCATTCCTTACGTGATCAACCCCAAGTTGGTCCGTGGCCTGGACTACTACAGCAAGACCGTCTTCGAGTGGGTCACCGACAAACTCGGCGCCCAGGGCACCGTGTGTGCCGGCGGCCGCTACGACGGGCTGGTTGAGCAGATGGGCGGCAAGCCGACCCCGGGCGTGGGCTTTGCCATGGGCATCGAGCGCCTGGTGCTGATGCTTGAAGCCTTGGACAAGGTCCCCGAAGAACTGGCCCGTCAGGTCGACGTCTACCTGTGCGCCTTTGGCGAGGCCGCCGAGCTGGCAGCCCTGTCGTTGAGCGAGCGGATCCGCGACCAGTTGCCCAACCTGCGCCTGCAGATCAACGCCGGTGCTGGCAGCTTCAAGAGCCAATTCAAGAAGGCCGACAAGAGCGGTGCGCTGTATGCACTGATCCTCGGTGACGACGAACTGGCCCAACAAGTGGTAGGTTTCAAACCCCTGCGTGGCCAGGGCGAACAACAAAGCATTGCCTGGGATGCGCTTGCTGCACACCTGGCCACCTGCGTCGTGCAGGGTTGAAGCTGTCAAACAGCCGATTTAGCGATTAAGGAGTATTGGGGTGTCGAGTACCGAAGATGAACAGCTGGCGGATTTGAAGGACTGGTGGACGCGCAACGGCAAGCCGCTGGTCACTGGCGGCCTGTTGGCGCTGGTCATCGTGTTCGGCTGGCAGGCCTACCAGAAATACCAGAGCAACCAGTCGCAAGGCGCCTCGGTGCTCTACCAGCAATTGCTGGAAACCACCCTGACCCCGGACGGCAAGCCTGACGCTGCCCGCGTGGCGGACCTGGCCGGCAAGCTGGACAAGGAATTCGGCGGCACCGCCTACGCCCAATACGGTCGCCTGTTCGTGGCCAAGGTGGCGGTGGACAGCGGCAAGCTGGACGACGCGGCCACCGAGCTCAAGGGTATCGTCGACAAACCGGCCAACCCGACCCTGGGCGAAGTGGCGCGTCAGCGCCTGGCGCAGGTACTGGCGGCACAGAACAAGGCCGAAGACGCCTTGAAGCTGCTCGACGGTGATGCCGACAAGGCATTCCTGGCGACCCGCGAAGAACTCAAGGGCGACCTGCTGGTACAGCTGGGCCGTGCCGATGAGGCCCATGCGGCCTACCAAAAAGCCAAGGCTGCGCTGTCGGATGAAGCCGCAGTCGGTGGCCTGCAAATCAAGCTGGACGACCTGGCCAAAGGGGATGCGTGACGTGATCCGTTGGAAACATGCAGCATTGCTGGCTCTGGCCATTCTGGCCGCGGGTTGCAGCAGCAACAGCAAGAAAGAACTGCCTCCGGCCGAACTGACCGACTTCAAAGAAGAAGTCGTGCTGCAGAAGCAGTGGAGCCGTTCCATCGGCGATGGCCAGGGCGAAACCTACAACATGCTGGTGCCGGCCATTGACGGCGACACCATCTATGCAGGTGATGTCACGGGCGTGGTGATGGCGATGGACCGCACCAACGGCGACGTCAAATGGAAGAAAGATCTTGAACTGCCTGTTTCCGGCGCCGTTGGCGTGGGTTATGGCCTGGTCATGATCGGCACGCTCAAGGGCGAGATCGTCGCCCTGGACGCGAGCAGCGGTGAAGAGAAATGGCGCGCCCGCGTGACCAGTGAAGTGCTCGCACCGCCGGCCACCAACGGTGACGTGGTGGTGGTCCAGACCCAGGACGACCGTCTGATCGGCCTGGATGCCGCTACCGGCAACCAACGCTGGTTGTACGACAGCACCCCGGCGGTACTGACCCTGCGCGGCACCAGCGCACCAGTCGTCACCAACCGCCTGGCGGTGGCTGGTTTGTCGACCGGTAAAGTGGTGGCCCTGGATATTTCCAACGGCGTGCCGGTCTGGGAACAGCGCGTAGCGATCCCGCAAGGTCGTTCGGAGCTGGAGCGTGTGGTCGACATCGACGGCGGCTTGCTGCTGTCTGGCGGCACACTGTACGTCGCCAGCTACCAGGGCCGCGTTGCAGCATTGGACCTGGAAAGCGGTCGTCCGCTGTGGCAGCGCGATGCGTCCAGCTACGCCGGTGTCGCCCAAGGCTTTGGCAGCGTCTACGTGAGCCTGTCCTCGGGCACCGTCGAAGGTGTTGACGAGCGTTCCACCACCGCCTTGTGGAGCAACGACTCCCTGGCCCGTCGTCAACTGTCGGCCCCGGAAGTGTTCTCCAGCTACGTCGCAGTGGGTGACCTGGAAGGTTACCTGCACCTGCTCAGCCAGGTGGACGGTCGTTTCGTCGGCCGTGAGCGCATCGACAGCGACGGCCTGCGTGCCCGTCCGCTGGTGGTGGGCAACATGATCTATGTGTATGGCAACAGCGGCAAACTGGAAGCCCTGACCATCAAGTAAGACTATGCTTGGGGCTAATCCCCCAAGCGGCCTTGTTCACAAGGTTTGCAGGGCTTGCACAGACTGCCCCGAGCACCAGCCGCTGCCTCGCAGCGGCTTTTGTATTTTCTGAAATAACGAAGTGGAGAGCCGCATGGTTCCCGTAATCGCCCTGGTGGGCCGACCGAACGTCGGCAAGTCCACCTTGTTCAACCGCCTGACCAGGACTCGCGACGCCATTGTCGGCGACTTGTCCGGTCTGACCCGTGATCGCCAATACGGTGAGGCCAAGTGGCAAGGGCGTACCTATATTCTGGTCGACACCGGCGGCATCTCCGGTGATGAACACGGCATGGACGAAAAAATGGCCGAGCAGTCGCTGCTCGCCATTGAAGAAGCCGATGTGGTGCTGTTCCTGGTAGACGCCAAGGCCGGTTTTACCGCCGCCGACCAGATGATCGCCGAGCATTTGCGCAAGCGTAACAAGCGTTCCTACGTGGTCGCCAACAAGGTCGACAATATCGACCCGGACATGGCCCGCGCCGAATTCGCACCGTTGGGCATGGGCCAGGCGATCCCGATCGCCGGCGCCCACGGTCGTGGCATCACCCAGATGCTGGAAATCGCTCTGGAGAGTTTCCCGAAAGACGACGTGGAAGAGCCGGAAGAGGGCGAGGAAGAGATCGTTGCCGAAGGCGAGGAAGCCAAGCGCATTCCTGGCCCGAGCGAAAAGGACGGGATCAAGATCGCCATCATCGGCCGCCCGAACGTGGGCAAGTCGACGCTGGTCAACCGCATGCTCGGCGAAGACCGGGTCATCGTCTACGACCAGCCCGGCACCACCCGCGACAGCATCTACATTCCCTTCGAGCGTAACGAAGAGAAGTACACGCTGATCGACACCGCCGGTGTGCGCAAGCGCGGCAAGATCCACGAAGAAGTAGAAAAGTTCTCCGTGGTCAAGACCCTGCAGGCGATCAAAGACGCCAACGTGGTGATCTTCGTGATGGACGCCCGCGAAGGCGTGGTCGATCACGACTTGAACCTGCTGGGGTTCGCCCTGGAAGCCGGTCGTGCGTTGGTCATCGCGATCAACAAGTGGGACGGCATGACGCCGAGCGAACGGGATTTCGTGAAGATCGAATTGCAGCGTCGCCTGTTCTTCGTCGACTTCGCCGATATCCACTTCATCTCGGCTCTGCACGGCACGGGCGTGGGCAACCTCTACGCTTCGGTGCAGAACTCGTTCAAGTCGGCGGTGACCCGCTGGCCGACCAACCGCCTGACCCAGATCCTCGAAGATGCGGTAGGCGAGCACGCGCCACCGATGGTCAACAACCGTCGGATCAAGCTGCGCTACGCCCACTTGGGCGGCGCCAACCCGCCGATTATCGTGATCCACGGTAACCAGATCGAGAAGGTGCCCAAGTCGTACGTTCGTTACCTGGAGAACACCTACCGTCGCGTCCTGAAGCTGGTCGGCACGCCGATCCGCATCGAGTTCAAGGGCGGCGAGAACCCGTACGAAGGCAACAAGAACACGCTCACCGACCGCCAGGTCAACAAGAAGCGCCGCTTGATGTCGCACCACAAGAAGGCCGACAAGAAGCGCCGCGACAAGCGCTGATCCAGTCTGGATCTGGATCTGGATCTGGACCTGTGGACCTATGGAACTGTGGGAGCAAGGCTTGGCCTCACAGTCTTGCCTACCACAGCTCTGGCTCCCACAGGGCATGAGTCTTCAGCATGAGAAGGGTGCCCTGGGTGGCGCCCTTTTTCATGCCCGGCGATTGGGCTATCCTCGAGCTCTCCCGCGCCGCACCAGAGCCGGGTGCAGAGCAGGGACCCTCCATGATCACCAGCAAGTTGCCGAATGTCGGCATCACTATTTTCACCCAGATGTCCCAGCTCGCCGCGCAGACGGGCGCGCTGAACCTGTCCCAGGGCTTTCCCGATTTCGATGGCCCACAGGCCCTGCGCGATGCGGTCGGCCGGCACATTGCCCAAGGCCATAACCAGTATTCGCCCATGACCGGCCTGCCGGCGCTGCGCCAGCAAATCGCGGCGAAGATCGCCCGCAGCTACGGCGCCAGTGTCGATGCCGATCAGGAAGTCACCGTGACCCCAGGCGCGACCCAGGCGATTTTCTGTGCCATTGCGGCGGTGGTCCACAGCGGCGACGAAGTGATCGTCTTCGACCCCAGCTACGACAGCTACGAGCCCGCCGTGCTATTGGCCGGGGGGCGTTGCGTGCACGTGCCATTGGGCCTGGATGATTTCGCCATCGACTTCGAGAAGCTCGGCGAAGCCCTGAGCCCGCGTACACGCATGATCATCCTCAACTCGCCGCACAACCCCAGCGGCGCCCTGATCAGCCGCGCCGAACTGGATCAATTGGCGACGCTGATTTGCGACCGTGACATCTACCTGGTCAGCGACGAGGTCTACGAACACCTGGTGTTCGATGGCGTCGCCCACGCCAGTGTCCTGGCCCATGAAGAGCTATACCGCCGCGCCTTCGTGGTCAGTTCGTTCGGCAAGACCTACCACGTCACCGGCTGGAAAACCGGCTACGTGGTGGCGCCAGCGGCCCTGACGGCGGAACTGCGCAAGGTGCACCAGTACGTCAGCTTCTGCGGCGTGACGCCCTTGCAGTACGCCCTGGCCGACTATATGGCCGAGCATCCGGAACACGTCGATGAGCTGCCGGACTTCTACCAGGCCAAGCGCGACCTGTTCTGCGATTTGCTGGCCCCGTCGCGGTTCAGCTTCAAGCGCGTGACCGGCACTTATTTCCAGTTGGTGGACTATTCGCAGATTCGCCCGGACCTGAATGACGTCGACATGGCGGTGTGGATGACCCGTGAGCATGGCGTGGCGACGATTCCGATCTCGGTGTTCTACCAGCACCCACCACAAGGCCAGCGCCTGGTGCGCCTGTGCTTTGCCAAACGCGAGGAGACGCTGCGCGAAGCGGCGCAAAAGCTATGCGTGATTTGAGTACATTGCCAGACCTCGACATTGCCCTGGTCCAGACCACCCTGGCCTGGCACGACCGCCGGGCCAACCTGGAACATTTCGAAGCGCTGCTTGAGCAGGCGCGCGGGGCTGACCTGATCATCCTGCCGGAGATGTTCACCACCGGTTTCTCCATGGAATCCGAGGCCCTGGCGGAGCCGGAGAACGGCCCGACGCGCCAATGGCTCAAGGCCCAGGCTGCGAAGCTGGACGCGGTGATCACCGGCAGTGTGATCATCCAGGCCGCTGACGGCAGCCATCGCAATCGCCTGCTCTGGGCGCGGCCGGATGGAGAGGTGCTGCATTACGACAAGCGCCATCTGTTTCGCATGGCGGGGGAGCACAACCACTACACCCCGGGGGAGCGACAGGTGCTGTTCGAACTCAAGGGCTGGCGGATTCGTCCGCTGATTTGCTACGACCTGCGCTTCCCGGTCTGGAGCCGCGACGCCGAGGACACCGACCTGCTGCTGTACACCGCCAACTGGCCCGGGGCGCGGCGTCTGCACTGGAATCGGCTGTTGCCGGCCCGGGCGATCGAGAACCTGTGCTACGTGGCGGCGGTAAACCGTGTTGGCACCGACGGCAAGGGCTTCGCCTACACCGGTGACAGCCAGGTGCTGGATTTCCAGGGCGAGAGCTTGCTCAGCGCCGGCGAGGCGGATGGTGTGTTCAAGGTGTGCTTGAACGCAGCGGACCTGGCGGCGTATCGCACGCGGTTTCCGGCGAACCTGGATGCCGACTCGTTCGAATTCATCTAACTGAAACGTTTCAACCCTTCAGGAACGGTGTTGCGTGCCGATAACCGGTCAGCCAAGGAGAAGTCCCTATGACCAGTATCAGCGCAACCACCGTCAACCCTTATCCATTGTCAGCCCCTAAAGTCTCCATCCGTGGGGCTGAAGAAGAGAAAGCGGTCAGTCCAGTGGCATCGACTGACAGCAGCGAAGACAAAGACAAGAAATTGGAAGTCGACACCAGCGGCGCGAATATCGCAGGTGCGGGTGGCAGCAGCGGCAGCGGCGATGTCATCGAACAACTGAAGAAGCAGATCGAACAGACCGAGAAGTTGCTGGCCGAACAGCAAGCCCAGCTAGCTCGGGTGCAAAAAAGCCGGGCTGATGAGGAGCAGAAAGCTCAGGAAACCATGGCGATCCAGACTCAGATCATGGCGACCCAAGCCACATTGCAGACCCTGCAGGCCGCTCTGTTGCAGGCAATGACTGTCTCGATCGATACCCATGCCTGACATTTTGGTTGTCTGACAGACCGCCATCGCGAGCAAGCTCGCTCCCACAGGGGGGGGCAGCGCCGCTATCCAAATGTGGGAGGAGCAGAAAGCTCAGGAAACCATGGCGATCCAGACTCAGATCATGGCGACCCAAGCCACATTGCAGACCCTGCAGGCCGCTCTGTTGCAGGCAATGACTGTCTCGATCGATACCCATGCCTGACATTTTGGTTGTCTGACAGACCGCCATCGCGAGCAAGCTCGCTCCCACAGGGGGGGGCAGCGCCGCTATCCAAATGTGGGAGGAGCAGAAAGCTCAGGAAACCATGGCGATCCAGACTCAGATCATGGCGACCCAAGCCACATTGCAGACCCTGCAGGCCGCTCTGTTGCAGGCAATGACTGTCTCGATCGATACCCATGCCTGACATTTTGGTTGTCTGACAGACCGCCATCGCGAGCAAGCTCGCTCCCACAGGTGGGCAGCGCCGCTATCCAAATGTGGGAGCGAGCTTGCTCGCGATGAGGCCCTACCAGACCACACAAAACCATCAGCCAAACAAAAAGGCCCCGGGGTTCACACCCCGGGGCCTTTTTGATTTTTCAGCGACCGATCAGGCCGCTTTGGCTTCCGGCTGGCTCAGGGAACGGTTCAGTGCGCTGAACAGCGCCTTGAAGCTGGCAGTGGTGATGTTTTCATCGATGCCCACGCCGTGCACCGCACGCTCGCCGTTGACCCGCAGTTCGATGTACGCCGCCGCCTTGGCATTGGTGCCGGCGCCGATGGCGTGTTCGTTGTAGTCCATGATCTCCACCGGAATTGGCAGGCCGGCCACCAGGGCTTCCAGCGCGCCGTTGCCCTTGCCGCGCCAGTGCAGGTTGGTCTCGCCCTGGCCCTTGCTCGCCACTTCCACTTCCACGGCGCTGTTGCCGTTTTCTTCCTGCAGGCGATGGCTGACCAGCGCGTACGGGGTGTTGGCTTGCAGGTATTCACGCTGCAGCAGGGCGTGGATCTGCTGGGCAGTCATTTCCAGGCCCAGGCGATCGGTTTCGCGCTGTACCACCTGGCTGAACTCGATCTGCATGCGACGCGGCAGGCTGATGCCGTATTCCTGTTCCAGCAGGTAGGCGATGCCGCCCTTGCCCGACTGACTGTTGACGCGAATCACCGCCTCGTAGCTGCGGCCAATGTCGGCCGGGTCGATCGGCAGGTAAGGCACTTCCCACAGACCGTCCGATTTCTGCTGGGCGAAGCCCTTGCGGATGGCGTCCTGGTGCGAGCCGGAGAACGCGGTGTGGACCAGGTCGCCAACGTACGGATGACGCGGGTGTACCGGGATCTGGTTGCATTCCTCGACCACTTTGCGCACGCCGTCGATGTCGGAGAAGTCCAGCTCAGGGTTGATACCCTGGGTGTAGAGGTTCAGCGCCACGGTCACCAGGTCGACGTTACCGGTGCGTTCGCCGTTGCCGAACAGGCAGCCTTCGACACGGTCGGCGCCGGCCATCAGGCCCAGCTCGGTAGCGGCTACGCCGGTGCCACGGTCGTTGTGGGTGTGCAGGCTGATGAGCACGCTGTCACGACGGGTGATGTTGCGGTGGAACCACTCGATCTGGTCGGCGTAGATGTTCGGCGTGGCGACTTCCACGGTAGCGGGCAGGTTGAGGATCACCTTGCGCTCTGGCGTCGGATTCCAGACTTCGATCACCGCGTCGCAGACTTCCTTGGCGAACTCCAGCTCAGTGGCGCTGAAAGTCTCTGGCGAGTATTCGAACTGCCATTGGGTTTCCGGTTGCTGCGCGGCGTATTTGACGAACAGCTTGGCCGCGTTCACCGCGATTTCCTTCACGCCTTCCTTGTCCTGGTTGAACACGATGCGGCGGAACGACGGGCAGGTGGCGTTGTACAGGTGAACGATGGCCTTTTTCGCGCCGCGCAGGGATTCGAACGTACGGGCGATCAGGTCTTCACGGGCCTGGGTCAGCACCTGGATGGTGGTGTCGTCCGGGATGTGGCCTTCTTCGATGAGGGTACGCACGAAGTCGAAGTCGGTCTGCGAAGCGGCTGGGAACGAAGCTTCGATTTCCTTCACGCCCACCGCGACGAGGGTTTTCCAGAAGCGCAGCTTCTTGACCGCGTCCATCGGCTCGATCAGCGACTGGTTGCCGTCGCGCAGGTCGGAGCTGCACCAGATCGGCGCGGCGGTGATGGTCTTCGACGGCCAAGTGCGATCCGGCAGGTTGATGGTCGGGAAGGCGCGGTATTTGGAAGACGGGTCTTTGAGCATGCTCATGGGGAAATCCTTATTGTCGTGGCCGGAAAAAGGCGGCCTGCCGGTGGTTCGATGGGGGTGGCTTCACAGCCGGGACGAGGTGCCGCGATTCAGCCCGGCAGTCGTGCGCTGACGAGGCACAGGCTGCGGTGCTGGCGAAGCTGAATGAGGGTGTGAGAGGTTTTCATGCCTTCAACCCTAACCGCGTGAGGAGAGGATCGCAAGCAGTCGGAAAAAATTGAGATAAGTTCTGCTTTTAGGCGGGTTTGCGAGATTTAATCGCGTGAATATGAGGTATTTGTAGTTTTATTGCGTCGATGCTTGTCACTCGGCAATCCATGACGAAGAGTTGCGATGCCGCTGGCCCTTTCGCGAGCAAGCCCGCTCCCACAGGGGAATGTTGGCGATCTCAAAATCAACGCTGTACCTGTGCAAGCGGGCTTGCTCGCGAAGAGGCCAGTGGCCTCACCGAAAATATTCAGGGTTGAAACGCCCCGATAAAAATCGCCGGATCCACCCGCGCATCGTTCAGGCTGATGTTCCAGTGCATGTGCGGCCCCGTCGCGCGGCCGGTGGCGCCGACCTTGCCCACCACGGTGCCCCGGGCCAGTTGCTGGCCGACCTTCACGTCGATCTTCGACATGTGGCAGAACATGCTGATGAAGCCCTGGCCATGGTCGACGAACACGGTGTTGCCATTGAAGAAGTAGTTGCCGGTGAGGATCACCTTGCCGGCGGCCGGGGTCTTGATCGGCGTGCCGGCGGGCACGGCGAAGTCCAGGCCGGCGTGGGGGTTGCGCTCTTCGCCGTTGAAGAAGCGGCGCACGCCGAACTTGCTCGACAGCGGGCCGTCGACCGGTTTGTCCAGCAGCAGGTTGCTGGGGATGTTCGGGCTGAAGCTGCGATAAGCCTTCAGTTGCACCGCCAGCTCGGCGTCGATGCGCTTGAGGTCCGCCGGGTTCGGGTTGACCTGGCGCTTATTCTTCAGGGTGATGTGTTGCTCGGGGTACTTCTTGTAGCCGACCACGAACGGCTGGGTGCCGCCGCCACTGCTGATTTGCTGCGTGCCGGGCTGGACCGTCAGCGGGATGCCGACAATCGCCAGCCAGTTGTCCTGTTCCTTGACCACCAGCACCGGCTTGCCCTGGTAACTGGCTTTCGGTGCCTTGGCGGCGCTGCCCAGGTCCACCACGGCCACGCCGCCGGGCACTGGTTTGTTCAGCAGGCGGGTGATGTAACTGTCGGCGTGGGCGTTGAAGGTCAGGCACAGCAAGAGCAAGGGGGCGAGATATCGCGGCATGAATCAATCCAGTAAAGAAAGGGTGACCGGCGTCAGGTGATTGTCTTCGACCCGTACCAGCAATTCGCCTTCGCCGAGCTTGGCGGTCAGGCGCTGGCCGGTCTGGGTTTGCCCGGCACTGCGGATCGCCTGGCCGCGTTCGTCGAGCAAAATGCTGTAGCCGCGGCCGAGGGTCGCCAGGGGGCTGACAATGTGCAGCGTCTGCATCTGGTTGTGCAATTGCACGCGGCGCGTCTTGAGGCCTTCGCGCATGGCCCGGGGCAGGCGTTCGGCCAGGCTGTCCAGGCGCTGGCGCAGCAATGCCAGTTGTCGGCCCGGGTGTTGCCCGGCCAGGCGGGTTTCCAGGCGGATCAGGCGTTCGCGGCGGGTATTGAGGCTGCGCTCGAACGCCCGGCGCATGCGCATGTCCAGGTCGTCGAGGCGCTGGGCTTGCTGGCGCAGGCGTTCGCCGGGGTGACGCAGGCGTCGGGTGAGGCCTTCGAGACGCAGTTGATCGCGCATCAGCCGGTCACGCATGCGCATCACCAGCCGGCGATGCAGGCTTTCGACCCGACGCACCAGGTCGCCGGCATCCGGGGCCAGCAGTTCGGCGGCGGCGGACGGGGTCGGGGCGCGTACGTCGGCGACGAAATCGCTGATGGACACGTCGGTCTCATGGCCCACGGCGCTGACGATCGGCGTGACGCAGGCATCCACCGCCCGGGCCACGGCTTCTTCGTTGAAGCACCACAAGTCTTCCAGCGAACCGCCGCCCCGGGCCAGGATCAGCGCATCGAAACCACGGGCGTCGGCCAGCTTCAGGGCGCGGACGATTTGTGCGGTGGCTTCGCGGCCTTGCACGGCAGTGGGAATCAGGGTCAGGGCAATCTGCGGCGCGCGGCGGCGGAATACGCTGATGATGTCGCGGATCACCGCTCCCGTGGGTGAACTGATAATGCCGATGCGTTGCGGATGGGCCGGCAACGGCACCTTGCGTTCGGCGCTGAACAGGCCTTCGGCGCTGAGCTTTTCCTTCAAGGCATCGAAGGCCAGACGCAGTGCGCCATCGCCGGCCGGCTCGACGGTGTCGAGGATCAGTTGATAGTCGCCACGGCCTTCGAACAGCGAGACCTTGCCGCGCACTTTCACCGCCAGCCCGTCTTTCAAGGCCTGGCGCACCCGCGCGGCATTCTGCCGGAACAGCGCACAACGCACCTGGGCACCGCTGTCCTTGAGGGTGAAGTACACATGGCCGGAGGCCGGACGGGCGAGGTTGGAGATTTCGCCCTCGACCCAGATGTTGCTGAACACGTCTTCAAGCAACACCCGCGCACGGCCGTTGAGCTGGCTGACAGTCAGGACCTCGCGGTCCAGGCCCAGTCGGGCAAAGGGATCTTTAATCATGGGCGGCATGATAAGGGGATTCGCCGGTGGTGTGCAGACAATTAGACCGGGTTGCCTGCATCGCGAGCAAGCTCGCTCCTGCAGGAGATCTATGTCGCACTGAAGATCAAATGTGGGAGCGAGCCTGCTCGCGATAGCGATAGGCCAATCACCACAAATGCTGGAAGTAACCCCCCGCATCTGGCTAAAGTCGCCGCTTTCGCCATCAAGGAAGTACCGGATGAGTCTTCTCCCATGGTTGGGCCAGTGGGCATTTGCCCCCACGCAATGGCTGGTGATCGGCTCGGCCATTGCCCTGGCCTATATCGTCTTCGGTATCGCCGGGTTCGGCACAGCGCTGGTGGCCGCGCCCATTCTGCTGCTGTTCATGCCCCTGTCGAAAATCGTCCCGCTGCTGGTCTTGCTGGATTTTGTCGCGGCCTTCGGCAACTTGCTGCCGTCGCGCCGGGACGTGTCCCGGCCGGAGCTGCTGCGGTTGTTGCCGTGCATGGCGCTGGGCTGCACCCTCGGGGTGATTTTCCTGCTCAACCTCAAGTCCGACCTGTTGCTGCTGCTGATGGGGGTGTTCATCAGTTGCTATGCGATCTACAGCCTGCTGATCAAGACCCGGCCGACGCAGTTGTCATCGCTGTGGGCGGTTCCGATGGGCACGGTGGGCGGGATGTTCGGCGCGTTGTTTGGCAGTGGCGGCTTTTTATATGCCATCTACCTGAACAGTCGCTTGCCCAAGGACCCGGCCCGAGCCACGCAAAGTGCCCTGATCAGTTGCAGCACCGTGGTGCGCCTGAGTCTGTTTATCGTGGCCGGGGTCTATGCCGAGCTACCCTTGTTGGTACTGGCGCTGTGTTTGTTGCCGGCCATGGCGCTGGGGTTGTGGGTAGGGCGTCGCTTGACCATGAAGATGTCGCGAGAGGCATTCGTGCGGCTGGTCACCTGGCTGGTGCTTGCCAGCGGCCTCGCGTTGATCGGGCGCTACCTGAGTGCTTGACCTGGCCCCGCCAGGGATTAAGCTGCCGGCCTTTGATCAGACCCTGCCAGGGAAACAGCCAGGCCTCGCCATGAACTCGCAAAGCATCATCGTTCCGAAAATTTCCACCCTGCCGGTCCACGAGCCTCGGGCCCGGGCGATCGTGCGCTGGCTGGTGCGCAAGAATATCGTCGAAGAACAACTGACCACCTGCGGGCGCACCGGCAATCGCATGGCCCACGCCATCGCCCCTGGAGCCCGCGAGGTGGTCCTGCATCCCGAAGCCTTGCCGTTCGGTGAAGCGATCAATGGCCTGGAGATCATCACCAAGCGCTGCATTTATACACCGGCCAAGGGCTTTCTCGAAGAAGCCGGTTGCGCCGAGTGCCGCAAGGAAGTCGGCGAAGCGCTGTTCGAAAGCCTGGAAGACTGGATGCCGGCGCGCACCGACAACTTCACTTGCCCAGAATGCGCTCATGAAGACGACATCAACGGCTTCCTGTTCCTGCAGCCCTGCGGTTTTTCCAACCTGGGGTTCATCTTCAACAATTGGCTGGAGGCGGGGTTCAAGCAGGACTTTCTCGATGAATTCGCCGATTGGCTCGATCAGCCGGTGAGTTGGGTGAAGGTGGAGTTGTAAGGACACCGATGAGCGAGTGTGGGAGCGAGCTTGCTCGCGATGGCGTCGGGTCAGTTGGTGCGGTGTTGACTGATACGCCGCCATCGCGAGCAAGCTCGCTCCCACAGGGAATGTGTTGGCAATCGGGCAGTGATTTAGCCCGTCAATCAGCCCGGCAATAATAGACAGAGTTTTACATTGAGCCAGACGGGGTCCATGAGTATAATGGCGCGCTTCCATTTTCCCGCTCGGGAGCCCCCGCGATGCTGCGTATCAGCCAAGAAGCTCTGACCTTCGACGACATTCTCCTAGTGCCCGGTTATTCCGAAGTACTGCCTAACGAAGTCAGTCTCAAAACCCGTCTCACCCGTGGCATCGAACTGAATATCCCCCTGGTTTCCGCCGCCATGGACACCGTGACCGAAGCCCGTCTGGCCATTGCCATGGCCCAGGAAGGCGGTATCGGTATCATCCACAAGAACATGACCATCGAACAGCAGGCCGCCGAAGTGCGCAAGGTCAAGCGGTTCGAGGCTGGCGTGGTCAAGGATCCGATCACCATCGAGGCTGACGCCACGGTCCGGGATCTGTTCGAACTGACCCGCATGCACAACATCTCCGGCGTTCCGGTGCTGCACGATGGCGACCTGGTCGGCATCGTCACCTCCCGCGACGTGCGTTTCGAGAATCGCCTGGATGCCACCGTCCGCCAAGTGATGACGCCTAAAGAGCGCCTGGTCACGGTCAAGGAAGGCACCAACAAGGAAGAAGTCCGCGAGTTGCTGCACAAGCACCGCATCGAGCGCGTGCTGATCGTCGACGACAAATTCGCCCTCAAGGGCATGATGACCGTCAACGACATCGAAAAAGCCAAGGCCTACCCGCTGGCGAGCAAGGACGACCAAGGTCGTCTGCGCGTCGGCGCTGCGGTCGGCACCGGCAAGGACACCGGTGACCGTGTCGCCGCCCTGGTCAGTGCCGGTGTTGACGTGGTAGTGGTCGACACCGCCCACGGCCACTCCAAAGGCGTGATCGACCGTGTTCGCTGGGTCAAGCAGAACTTCCCTGAAGTGCAGGTGATCGGCGGCAACATCGCCACCGGCGCTGCCGCCAAGGCCCTGGCCGAAGCCGGCGCCGACGCGGTCAAGGTCGGTATCGGCCCAGGCTCGATCTGCACCACCCGCATCGTTGCCGGTGTCGGCGTGCCGCAGATCAGCGCCATCGCCAACGTCGCCGCCGCCCTTGAAGGCACTGGCGTGCCGTTGATCGCCGACGGCGGTATCCGGTTCTCCGGTGACCTGTCCAAGGCCATCGTGGCCGGTGCCTCCTGCGTGATGATGGGTTCGATGTTCGCCGGTACCGAAGAAGCTCCGGGCGAGATCGAGCTGTTCCAGGGCCGTAGCTACAAGGCTTATCGCGGCATGGGTTCGCTGGGCGCCATGTCCCAGGCCCAGGGCTCTTCCGACCGTTACTTCCAGGACTCCTCCGCGGGTGCCGAGAAGCTGGTGCCGGAAGGCATCGAAGGTCGCGTGCCGTACAAAGGCACCCTGAGCGCCATCATCCATCAACTGATGGGCGGCCTGCGTTCTTCCATGGGCTACACCGGCAGCGCCAACATCGAAGAGATGCGCACCAAGCCGGAATTCGTGCGTATCACCGGCGCTGGCATGGCCGAGTCCCATGTCCACGACGTGCAGATCACCAAGGAAGCGCCAAACTACCGCGTAGGTTAAGGCTTCCAGCAAAACGTTAATCACCGGGGCTGTTCATTCAGCCCCGAGTTGTTTCTGATTCACTACATGAGAATGAGTCATGGCCCTCGACATTCACGCTCACCGCATCCTGATCCTCGACTTCGGTTCCCAGTACACCCAGCTGATCGCCCGCCGCGTGCGTGAAATCGGCGTGTACTGCGAATTGCATCCGTTCGACATGGATGATGAAGCGATTCGCGAATTCGCGCCTAAAGGCGTCATCCTCGCCGGCGGCCCCGAGTCCGTGCACGAAGCCGACAGCCCGCGCTGCCCGCAAGCCGTGTTCGACCTGGGCGTGCCCGTCTTCGGTATCTGCTACGGCATGCAGACCATGGCTGAACAGCTGGGCGGCAAGGTCGAAGGTTCGGACCTGCGTGAGTTCGGTTATGCCCGCGTTGACGTAGTCGGCAAGAGCCGCCTGTTGGACGGCATAGAGGACCACGTCGACGCCGACGGCCTGTTCGGCCTGGACGTGTGGATGAGCCACGGTGACAAGGTCACCAGGATGCCGGAAGACTTCCACATCCTGGCCAGCACCCCGAGCTGCCCGATTGCCGGCATGTTCAACGATGATCGCCGTTACTACGGTGTGCAGTTCCACCCTGAAGTGACCCACACCAAGCAGGGCGGCCGCATCCTGTCGCGCTTCATCCTCGACATCTGCGAGTGCGAAGCCCTGTGGACCCCGTCGAAAATCGCTGAAGACGCCATCGCCCAGGTGCGCGCCCAGGTTGGCACCGACAACGTGCTGCTGGGTCTGTCTGGCGGCGTTGACTCCTCGGTGGTTGCCGCATTGCTGCACAAGGCCATTGGCGACCAGCTGACCTGCGTCTTCGTCGACAACGGTCTGCTGCGCCTGCACGAAGGCGAGCAAGTGATGGCCATGTTCGCCGAGAACATGGGCGTCAAAGTGATCCGCGCCAACGCCGAAGAGCAGTTCCTGAACAACCTGGCCGGCGAGTCCGACCCGGAGAAGAAGCGCAAGATCATCGGCCGCACCTTCATCGACGTGTTCGATGCCCAGTCCAACAAGCTGGACAACATCAAGTACCTGGCCCAGGGCACCATCTACCCCGATGTGATCGAGTCGGCCGGCGCCAAGAGCGGCAAGGCCCACGTGATCAAGTCCCACCACAACGTCGGTGGCCTGCCGGAAGAGATGAACCTCAAGCTGGTCGAGCCGTTGCGCGAACTGTTCAAGGACGAAGTGCGTCGCCTCGGCCTGGAACTGGGCCTGCCGTACGACATGGTCTACCGTCACCCATTCCCGGGCCCGGGCCTGGGCGTGCGGATCCTCGGTGAAGTGAAGAAGGAATACGCCGACCTGCTGCGTCGCGCCGACCACATCTTCATCGAAGAACTGCGCAAGGCCGACTGGTACCACAAGGTCAGCCAGGCGTTCGTGGTGTTCCAGCCAGTGAAATCGGTGGGCGTGGTCGGCGATGGCCGTCGTTACGCCTGGGTCGTGGCCCTGCGTGCCGTGGAAACCATCGACTTCATGACCGCGCGCTGGGCACACCTGCCGTACGAGCTGCTGGAAACCGTTTCCGGGCGCATCATCAACGAAATCGAAGGCATCTCCCGCGTCACTTATGACGTGTCGAGCAAGCCGCCGGCGACGATTGAGTGGGAGTGAGGTTTGTCTGTACGCTCTGTTCCCTGTTCGGTAGAGTAGTGCCGACAGGGTATCGATAGCGCTTTTCTGCGCAGAGGCAGTTACGGTCTGGGGCGGTTTTGATTCAGCGACGCCAGGCGCTTACGGGCTTTACCCTCAGCCTGAAACAACAAAACCCGCATTGACGGGTTTTGTTGTTTCAGGCGAAGGCGTTGATCAGAAGTCGTAACGCACGTTCGCAGTGAAGGTGTCTGCGTTGAAACCACTGCTGGTCAGGTAGTTGTACGTCCCTCCCACGCTCCACGCGCTCATGCGGTAGTTCGCGCCCAGTCCCAGCTCGTAGCTGTCGCGTGCCGGTGTTGCGCCTGTGGTGGTGAACGGGGTACCGCCGAGCACGAAGGTGGAGGTGGTGCCGGCCTTGTCGCCGATGAAATCGTGCCAGGCCATCAGCTTGGCTTCCGGTTCCAGGCTGCCCACACCTACGTCAAAAGCGGCCGCCAGACGAGCGCCCAGGCCCATTTCGCCGATTTCATAGCGCTGGCTGCCGACGTTGAGGGCGGCTGAGCTACCTTTTTCACGGTACGAATCCATCGATACGTTGGCATAGCGCGCACCGATCTGTGGCTCCAGCAGCCACTGCTTGTCGAGATGGAATGTATAGCCAGCCAGTGCGTTGACGCCGAAGATCTCACTGTCGTAGTCAGCCTTGGCGCGGGTACCGGCGATGTAGCGTTTGGACTCGTTGTCGTTCCAGCCATACATCAGCGAGGTATCGACAAAGAAGTTGTCACGGGACCAGTTGCCGTACAGGGTCAGTGCATGGCCGCTGACGTCGGTTTTGTTGCCCTGGTCGGATTTGACGTCGCTGGTCAGGTAGCTGTAAGCCAAGCCTACAGTGGTATCTGCATTGAGCTTGCCGTCAGCACCCACGGCGATGCCGTTGGTGTTGGCGTCATAGCCGTCGATACCGTGGCGGCGGTCCTGGTTGGCATCGCTGGACAGCGCTTGCAGCCATACACCTTGTTCTGCCAGGACGTCACCAGAGGACAGACCGCTACGCGCTTTGCTGGCGCGGTGGTTGATGGCACCTGCGACCAGGTTCTGACTGTTGGTGGCGGCGTTGATCGCCCCACGGCTGACGTCCGGGGTCAGTGTTTCGGCAAGTTTGGCCAGGTCTTCACTGGTGGCGGCGTTGGCGAAACGCTGGAATACCGGGTCGCTTTCGTCCAGCTGGCCCATGACCGTATTCTTGAACGGATTGATGGCGTTCACCGCGTTGCGCGAACCACGGGCACCCAGCAGGTCTTGCGTGATCACCTCATCACTGCGGGTGGCAACCAGTGCTTTTACGTCCTGGCCTTCAATACCGAAATTTCTCACCTCAAGCAGCGCCGAGGAGGAGACCACGGACAGGTTCTGCGGTTCTTCCCAAGTGCCAGAGTTGATGAGGGTGTAGCGGGTGCCCTGGGCCGAGGTGCGGAAGTCGTCGGAGCGAGCCTGCAGTTCGATCTGGCTGCCTGGAGAGAAGTAGGTATTGCCGGTGACTTTCAGGATCGGCGTGTTGGGCTGTGTGTTGTTATCCAGCAGCAGGCGCAAGCGCGCAGTTTCGCTGTCCATGTCGAGGTCGCCCGCAATCGTAGTCTGCGGACGAAGCAGAGTCAGGCGACCATCGCCGATATCGACGTAACCGGCGCGGATGGTCGAGCCATCGAACATCGCGTCCCCTTGCACCAGCACACCACTGAGGCCCAGCACGTCACCCTTTACTTGCCCTCCTTGCCAGTAAAAATACGAGAAAGATGCATTGTCGTCCGCCAGAATCGCTGCGGTACCGCCCTCGATCAGGCCATTTGTCTGCGTGATGGAGAACATATTGCCGGGGGGGGCCAGGCTGAGAAAATGGATACCGACTCCGTCGGCGGAGATAGTTCCGCTGTTGTTGATATCACTCTTGAAGGGGGCACCTGTCATCTGACCGGTAAAGTGAGCGTTCTCGATCTCGATCCCCGCAGAGTCGATGCCGCGAGCGGTGATAGTGCCCGAGTTATTGATGCGCGCCTGGGTCGAGGTGATCATCATGCCATTGGCATTTTCGCCAGTCACAGTGATGTTGCCGTTGTTGTTCACTTCACCGGCGATATTCGCCAGATACAGGTCCAGCCCCATGGCGCCGTTGCCGCTCACCGTAATGTCGCCATTATTGACCAGATCGCCAGCGACGGTGGAATTGAGGGTCATGGAGATACCGGCCGGGATGTCGCTGGAGTTCGCAGCCGTCAGGTTGATTTTGCCCTGGTTGACCAGGTTGCCCGCCAGGGTCACGTCGGTCAACTCTACACCAGCGTTTTGCGACGTCCCGGTGAAGGTGGCGTTATTGAAAACATCATCGGAGCTGCTGTAAGCCCCTGTGCTCAGGTCGTGGTTGAGGTCGAGTGCGGGGGCGGCATGGACCGTGGCAGTGGTAGCCGCGACGGACAGCGCCAACAACGAGCGGCGCAGGTGGGAAATGTTCAAGGCAGTATCCTTACAGGGCAGAAACTGACAGGGAACAACCCACGCGTCAGCGTCCGTTTTAGGCATCCCTGCCAGCTTGTCAGTGAAGTGCTGATTCAAGCGCGGGCAAATTTACACGATGCTTGTAGGACAATTCATCATAAAAAGAATCAATGACGAAGAAAAAGCTGAAAAATGCGACGCTACAGTTGTTTTTTGCGGCTTTACGGGATTATTCAACAATAAGCGGAACTTCAGGGTCGCCGTTGCGGTCGCGCCCGGGCCAGGCACTAGGGGAAATGGTATTCGGATGTTTTTAAACGGACCTGCCCACCCTTAATCTGAGGATTCTCATGTGCCAACGGAATTCTAACCCATTGGTTCCATGTCGCTTCCCAGCCCTTATCATGGCTTGCTCCTGATACATGGACGCATTGGGAGAGGGGCGAGCCAAGCGCCTGTTGGTACCTATCAGCCAAACTACCTGGAATAATCTGGTCTGCTTCTGCGATGAGATGACGCTGGGGTAATAAGGCGAGTCGATTACGAAAGTCCAGCGGATCCAGTGAACCGTCGAGTGGCGACAGTCCTTTCATCGTCGCCCATAGACGAGGACTGAGATTGCCAGCAAGGGTTTGCACCTGGGTAACATCATTGCGCTGCGCCGCTAACAATAATGCGAGAGCGGCGCCACCTGAATACCCCACCAGTTCGAACTCCCTGTTGCCATATCGCTGTTTTAATTGGTCCAGCGCCTGGCTGAGGCGGGTGACCACTTCCTGGGAGAATCGTCGATTGGTCCAGAGTGCTGATTGACAGTTTGCGGCCACGACGAACTGGCAGGGGCGTGCCAGGTACGCATTCGGTGTCGGATCATCGACCGCCAGCCGTGGCACTAACAGATTGTGCGGGCTCGGATCCAGGCTGGGTTGAGTGGCCGTCGCCCAGGAATGGCCATCGCCTTCCAGATAGACACGCAGGCGAGTTATCTTTTCTGTAGTTTGCGGCGCAAGTATGAGAAGGGGGAAGGCGTGTCCCGGCAGGACCTCCAATTGTCGGCCGTGCTCTTCAGCCAGTTGTTGCAGTGCCTCGCGCGGCGATTGGCAGGCGATGAGAAGCGCGCTGATCATCACCATCCAGATTTTATAGAAGCAGGCCGATGTCCGGCGACAGGGAAAGCATCTACTCATCGTATGTCACAACACGTCTTGGCAATGGGTGAAATTGTCTGGTGATGACAGAGTAGCGATGATTGGGCATCCGGCACTCATCGGCAGTCACTAGCATGAAACACCCTGAAGCCCGCTGGATTGCGGGCTTTTTTGTTTTTGGGTTCAGGCAGTTTCTAGGGCAAAGCGTCGCGTTTGGCGAAGATGCTCGCCATTTGCGCCGCATTCTCGGTCCCCCAAGTACATAGCGGGACGATTGCCTCGGCCAGGCTGCGACCGAGCGGAGTCAGTGCGTAGTCCACGCGCGGCGGCACCTCCTTGTAGTCGGTCCGCGCCAGCACGTGATCGGCTTCCAGGTCTTTCAACTGCTGGATCAGCACCTTGTCGCTGACGCCGGGGATCAAGCGCTTGAGCTCGCCGTAGCGCTTCGGGCCGTCGCGCAGAAAAAACAGGACCAGCGGTTTCCACTTGCCCGAGATGATGCGAAGCGTGGCGTTGAGCCCGCAGCCGGTGTCGCAGATTTCAGTAGATTGGGTCATTTTTTGGATACTTACCAAAAGGTGCATACTTGTCCTTAGGTTATCAGGGCTGCATCCTCGTTCTCAAGCAAACAGTTCCCTGCTTGCATATCACTCCAACGAAGGATGCACGACATGACCAGACTGAATGGAAAGACTGCGGTGATCACTGGCGGCGCTACCGGCATCGGCCGCGCCGCAGCAAAGCGCTTCATCGAGGAGGGCGCGTTTGTCTTTATCTTCGGCCGCCGACAGGAAGCGCTTGACGCCGCTGTGGCTGAGCTTGGGCCCAATGCCCGTGCGGTGAAGGGCTCGGTCTCCGACCAGGCCGACCTCGACCGACTCTACGCGGCGGTGAAGGCCGAGCGCGGAACCCTCGACGTCGTCTTCGCCAATGCCGGGGCGGGAAGCCCGCTTGCCCTTGGCGAGATCACCGCCGAGCACATCGACGAAATCTTCGAGACCAATGTGAAGGGCTTGATATTCACGGTGCAGAAGGCCCTGCCGCTGATGGGCGAGGGCGGTTCGATCATCCTGACCGGATCCAGTGCGGGCACCACGGGCGCCCCGGCATTCAGCGTCTACAGCGCGAGCAAGGCGGCAGTGCGCAATCTGGCGCGGACCTGGGCAGAGGACCTGAAGGGCAGCGGCATCCGAGTGAACGTGCTGTCGCCTGGGCCGACGGCGACCGAACTGGCGAAGGCGGCGCTGGGTGAGGACGGCATGAAGGTCTTCGCCTCGATGAATCCGCTCCAGCGTATGGCCGATCCGGCGGAGATCGGAGCGGTGGCCGCCTTTCTCGCATCGCCGGACAGCAGCTTCATGACCGCCAGCGAGGTCGCCGTCGACGGTGGCCTGGCGCAAATCTGACTCGTTGCGCCCGGGCGGTCACTCGGTTCGATCATTCGGAGCCCGTAGGGCGTGGTAAACCTGAGGAAAATATATGAGCTACGCAATTATTGGCTTCGGCAAGATCGGCCAGGCGCTCGCCAAGGCGTTCGCCCGAAGCGGCATCGAAGTCTGCGTTGCAACCACTCGCGAGCCGGAAAGCTTTGCCGCCGATGCGGCCGCGATCGGCCCCGAGATCATTCCCCAAACATTGGCGCAAGCCGTCAAGGCGGACGTTATCTTTTTGGCCGTCCGTTTCGAGTCGCACCGGGATGTCGCCAGGGCGCTTCCGACCTGGGAGGGCAAGACCCTCATCGATGTGACCAATGCCTACGGCGTGTCCCCTGAGGAGCTTAGAGGGCAACCGTCCTCCAAGGTCGTCGCGCAGACCTTCGTCGGTGCAAGACTGGTCAAGGGCTTCAACCATTTGGCCGCTGCCGTGCTTGGCCAGGATCCGGCCGTACAGGGTGGCAGGCGCGTCGTATTCCTGGCGAGCGACGATGACGATGCCGCAGCGGAGGTTGGCGCGCTTGCGAAAAATCTCGGTTTTTCGCCGATCAAGCTGGGCGGGCTTTCGGAAGGTGGGCTGCTTGTGCAGGCTCGCGGCAATAGCTGGGGTCAACTGATCTTCAAGGACTTGGTCAAGTTCGACTGATAAATCGTGAACGCAACCGTGGCGAGGGAGCGTGCCCTCTCGCCACAGCGTGGCTGTGTCACCAGGCGGTTCAGTCATCTTTCGCTACGATTCCCCGCCTCAACGGGCGTCGAGAAATACTTATCGTCGAACGGCGAGATCCAAACGGGAGCTTCGCCGGCATGCCTCGCGAAACGCTGTCGCATAACGATGCTGAGGAACAGAACAATGGAATATACCTTTACCTTGAAATATCAGTTTGTTGAAGATAACCGTGACTCGGATGAGCTGGTCGAGCGATTGGGTGAAGCTGGCTGCGACGATGCTCTGGTAGGCATTGGTCAGTCTGGTCGGCTGGCGCTTGAATACACTCGTGATGCTCCAGATGCGGCGAAGGCAGTGCTTAGCGCTCTGGGTGACGTCCGTCGCGCGGTGCCGTCGGCCAAACTGATGCATTCGTGACGCAGTGGGCAACCAACGTCCCAACGGAAACTACGGCTTAGTCGAACCACTGAAGCATGTCGTCGCCGCCATTCAGGGCACCGCCGACTTCACCGCCGCGCCACATCCGAAAAATAAAACTTGTCCAGCGTATGCCGCGATTCGGTGTACTCGAACTGCCGGCCGTCCTGAAGAAAGGTCTGGTTACTCACCACGATCACATGGCTCTGGCCGTCGAGGTCCAGGTGTTGCTGGTCGTCCTTGCCGCAGCGGACTGCTTCGATGGTGCGCTGGGCGTAGGCGATTTGCAGGTGCAGGGTCTGTTCGATGAAGGCGTAGATCGACTGCATGGCGATGTCGCGGGTCAGGCCGGGGATCACGTCGCTGACGAAGTGGTTGATGTCCAGGATCACGCGCTTGCCGTCGATTCGCCGGACCCGCTTGATGCGGGTGATCGGGCTCCCTGCGGGGGCCTTGAAGTGTTCGAGCAGCGCTCCTTCCAACGGCAACTGGCTGAACTCGACCACTTCGGTACTGACATCGTTGCCCAGGCGCGGGTAGGTCTCCTGGAAGCTGACGATGCCGCCGAGCTGGAATTCGATGGGCTGGGTCGACAGCACGAAGGTGCCCTTGCCATGGATCTTCTGGGCGAAGCCGCGCTCCTGGAGTTGTTCGATGGCCTTGCGCACCGTGCCACGGCTGGCCTGATAGCTGTCCATCAGTTCGGTTTCGGAGGGCAGACGAGCGCCTCGCTCCAGGCGTTCGGTGGTAATGCTGGTCAGCAGATCGTTGTAGATCTGGTTGTATTTGCTCATGGAGAGGGCTCTGTACCGCGCTGTTCACCGGGGCGGAACCTTACGGGCCAAGTGGGGGAGTTGTCCATTCGGCTGTCGTCATTTGACGACAGGAGCGTAGGACGTTTCCCGGTTTTCGGAGGCTTATCATAAACAAAAACAAAACTCGTCTGTACGAGTTGTTGATTTAACTCGTACAGACGAGTAATTTCTCTTCCACGTGCTGTCGACTCTCAATAACAAGAATGACGCGGAAGAAAAAAGCATGAGCCACGATTACTCCAAAATCGCCAGCGAGCTGCTGCAAAGCTTGGGTGGCGTCGACAATATCGAGCAGGCTGCCCATTGCGTGACGCGCCTGCGCCTGTCCCTCAAGGACGCGGCCCGGGTGGACAGTGCCACGCTGAACCAGATCGACCTGGTCAAGGGTTCGTTTTTTACCGGTGGCCTGTTCCAGGTGGTCATCGGCCCGGGCGAGGTGGAAAAGGTCTATGCCGCCCTGCGCGAGCTGACGGGCCTGGCCGCCGCGACCATTGCCGACGTCAAGCGCCAGGGCGCGCAGAAGGGCAACGGCATGCAGCGCCTGGTGCGGGTACTGTCCGATGTCTTCATGCCCATCCTGCCTGCGCTGGTGATCGCCGGCCTGCTGATGGGCGTCAACAACCTGTTGGGTGCCAAGGGCATGTTCATTGCCGGGCAGACGTTGCTCGATGCCTTTCCGAACCTGGATGGCGTCTGGAGCCTGATCAACCTCATGGCCAATACCTCCTTCGTCTTTCTCCCGGCCCTGGTGGGCTGGTCGGCGGCCAAGCGTTTCGGCGGCAGTGAGATCCTTGGCATCGTGCTGGGCCTGATGCTCGTCCACCCGGACCTGCTCAACGCCTGGAACTACGGCAAGGCCGTGGCGGGGCTGGAAGGCCAGAGCCTGCCGTACTTCGACATCTTCGGCTGGTTCCGGATCGAGAAAGTCGGCTACCAGGGGCAGATCCTGCCGATCCTGCTGGCGGCCTATGTCATGAGCGTGATCGAGCGATGGTTGCGGGCCAGGGTGCCCAACGCCATCCAGTTGCTCGTGATCCCCATCACCACCATCGTAATCACCGGTGTACTGGCCCTTGCCATCATCGGTCCGGTCACCCGGCACCTGGGCATCCTGATTACCGAAGGCATGGTGGCGCTGTTCGACCTGGCGCCGGTGATTGGCGGGGCGATTTTCGGCCTGCTCTATGCGCCGCTGGTGGTCACCGGCATGCACCACATGTTCCTGGCGGTGGACCTGCAATTGATCTCGACCCAGGGTGGCACCTTCATCTGGCCGATGATCGTCATGTCCAACCTGGCCCAGGGCAGCGCGGCGCTGGCGGTGTTCTACATGACCCGTAATGCGCGGGACAAGAGCATGGCGTCCACGTCGGCGATTTCCGCTTATTTCGGCATCACCGAGCCGGCAATGTTCGGCGTCAACCTGCGCTACAAATTCCCTTTCTATTGCGCGCTGGCCGGCTCGGCCCTGGGCTGCATTTTCCTGTCGCTGAACAAGATCAAGGCCTCGGCGATTGGCGTCGGGGGCCTGCCGGGTTTCATTTCGATCGTGCCCGATTACATACCGATGTTCGTGGTCGGCATGGTCATCGCCATGAGCGTGCCCTTTGCCCTGACCTGCGCGTTGAGCATGAAGATCGTCCGGCCAGGGTATCGGGTGGCCTGACACCTGTGGGAGCCGGGCTTGCCCGCGATAAGGCCCGCAGGGCCAGTACCAAACAGAACGAAGGAATTTCGCCATGCAAGACTGGCAACGCTCAGTGATCTACCAGATTTATCCAAAAAGTTTCTACAGCCATGGCGGCCAGGCCACCGGTGATTTGCGAGGGGTGGTGGACAAGCTCGACTACCTGCACTGGCTGGGTGTGGATTTCCTGTGGCTGACACCGTTCCTGCGTTCGCCGCAACGGGACAACGGCTATGACATCAGCGACTACTACGCCATCGACCCCAGCTACGGCACCATGGCCGATTGCGAATTATTGATTACCGAAGCGAGCAAGCGCGGTATCAAGCTGATGCTCGACATCGTGGTCAATCACACCTCCATCGAACATCCCTGGTTCCAGGCCGCCCGCAGCAGCCTCGACAACCCGTACCGCGATTTCTATATCTGGCGGGACCAGCCGAACAACTGGGAATCCAAGTTCGGCGGCTCGGCCTGGGAGTACGAAGCGCAGACCGGCCAGTATTACCTGCACCTGTTCGACCACACCCAGGCCGACCTGAACTGGGACAACCCCCAGGTGCGCGCCGAAGTGTTCAAGATGATGCGTTTCTGGCGGGACAAGGGGGTGGGGGGCTTTCGTCTCGATGTGATCAACCTGATCTCCAAGCCGGCCGACTTCCCTGACGACCATACCGATGGCCGGCGTTTTTATACCGACGGTCCTAACGTGCATCGCTACCTGCAGGAAATGCATCGGGAAGTCTTCGAGGGGTTCGACCTGATCAACGTCGGCGAGATGTCGTCCACCAGCCTCGAACACTGTGTTCGTTATTCGTGCCCGGCGTCCCGTGAACTGTCGATGACGTTCAATTTCCATCACTTGAAGGTGGACTACCCGAACCTGCAAAAGTGGGTGCGGGCCGACTTCGATTTTCTTGAACTCAAACGCATCCTGTCCGACTGGCAAGTCGGCATGCAGGCCGGTGACGGTTGGAATGCGCTGTTCTGGTGTAACCATGACCAGCCGCGGGTGGTGTCGCGGTTCGGTGATGACGGCGAGTACCGCGAGCCTTCGGCGAAGATGCTCGCCACGGCGTTGCACTTTCTCCAGGGCACCCCGTTCGTGTACCAGGGCGAGGAGTTGGGGATGACCAATCCGGGCTTCGAGCACATCGAGCAGTATCGCGATGTGGAAACCCTGAACATCTATCGTCTCAAGCGCAACGCCGGGGTGTCGGAGGCCGACGCCATGGCGCCGATCATGCAGAAATCCCGTGACAACGGGCGCACGCCGATGCAGTGGAATGCCGGGCCGAACGCGGGTTTCAGCCGGGCCGAACCCTGGATCGGCGTGCCCGCCAACGCCGCGTTCATCAACGTCGAGCAGCAACAGCAAGACCCGACCTCGGTGCTGCATTACTACCGTCAATTGATCGCCCTGCGCCGCAGCGAAGTCTTGATCCAGGACGGCGTCTACCGCCTGCTATTGCCCGAACATCCACACGTGTGGGCGTACCTGCGCGAAGGGCAAGGCGAGCGCCTGTTGGTGGTCAGCCATTTTTATGGAGGCGACTGCGAGGTGGAACTGCCCGAAGGGGTCCTCACCCATGATACGAAACAACGCTGGGTGATCGGCAACTACGAGGCCGGCGAACACCGATACCGACGGCTGCGCTTGCGGCCTTACGAGTCGTTTGTGTTGCACCTGAGCGACTGAATAAAAACTTCCCCTGACCCAGGCAATGCCTGACAGCGAACACGTTGCGCCAGACGCATCGTGGGCCCTTTGTCGTCAGCCAAATGGCGGCTAAGGGGGGAAGTCATGGAGCAAAAAAAACAATAAGAAATAATGGAGAGGCGTATGAAAACAATAATAAACCGTGGCCTTGCCGCGTCCTGTATCTGCCTGGCGCTGCCGTTCCCGGTTCAGGCCCTGGAGTTTTCCGGTTATCTGCGCAGCGGCGTCGGCAGCGCGACCAATGGCCGTTCACAATCCTGCTTCCAGTTGCCCGGGGCGCAGACTAAATATCGGTTGGGCAATGAATGCGAGCAGTACGGGGAACTGGAACTGCGCCAGGATCTTTTCACCCTCGACGATGGCTCGGTGTTGAGCGTGGACGGCATGGCGTCGCTGTACAACCGCTATGACCGCACGCCGACTTTCCAGGGTGAAAACGGCTCGGCGCGCATGCCGCAGATGTATGCCCAATGGTCGAACATGCCCAGCCTGAACGGCGGGTCGCTGTGGGCCGGTCGGCGTTACTACAAACGTAACGACATCCATATCTCGGATTTCTACTACTGGAACCAGAGTGCTACCGGTGGCGGGATCGAGGACGTGCTGATCGGCGGGTTGAAATACAGCTACGCCTTCTCGCGCAAGGACAACCTCTACCAGAAAGACCCGGTCAACCGGCATGACTTCAACGTCGCCGGTTTCAAGGCCAACCCCGGTGGCGAGTTGGAGTTTGGCCTGAGCTTCATCGACCGGGCGGACCGTCGCGACGCCCATCGCGGCTGGGCCCTGACCGCCCAGCATGTGCAACAGGACTTCCTGGGTGGGAAGAATAAACTGGCCTTGCAATATGGCGAGGGGCCCGGCACCGGGCTGGGTTATACCGGCGACACCGGATTGGACGACAGCAATAAGAGTTATCGTCTGGTGGAGTTTTTCGATTGGCAGGTCACGCCACGTTTCGGTGGGCAGGTGCAAGCGGTGTACCAGAAGGACATCCGCCCCGATGGTGCTGACCAGGACTGGCTGTCGTTGGGGGTTCGCCCGGCATACGCCATCACCGATCAGTTCAAGCTGGTGGCCGAACTGGGCCATGACCAGGTTCAGGCCAGCGGTGGAACTCGCAAGCTGAGCAAATTCACCTTTGCGCCCACCTGGTCGCCCAAGGGCCCGGAATTCTGGGCTCGCCCGGAAATACGCCTCTACTACACCTACGCCAGTTGGAACGAGGCGGCCAAGCGTGCTGCCAATGAACTGGCAGCCGGTTCGGCGCTGTCGGACACCGGTGTATTTGGCGGTGCGCGGCATGGTTCCAACGTGGGCCTGCAAGTCGAATACTGGTGGAAATGACCCGTGTAGCGCGGGTCGCTGATCTCTGCGTGCCCGCGATGCCAAAAAGAACAGACAGCAGCAGGTGAAGCCTCATGAACACAACGCAACCTTTGCAATTGCTCGCACCGCTGTCCGGGGTCTTGATGCCCTTGGACAGCGTGCCGGATCCAGTCTTCTCCAGCCGAGTAGTGGGGGATGGCATCTGCATCGATCCGACCTCGCAGACCCTTTGCGCACCGCTGTCCGGTGTCATCGGCACGCTTCAGGACAGCGCCCATGCGGTGAGTGTCACCGCTGACAACGGCGTCCAGGTGCTGATGCATATTGGCCTGGACACGGTCAATCTGGCGGGCAAGGGGTTCACCTCGCGGGTGACAATGGGGCAACGGGTCGAGGCCGGCCAGCCGCTGATCGATTTCGATGCCGATTACATCGCCCTGCATGCGCGCAGCCTGTTGACGCTGATGCTGGTGGTCAGCGGTGAACCCTTCAGCCTGCTCGGGGACGGGGCGAGCTGTATCGAGAGTGGTGCTCCGTTGTTGCGTGTGTGCCCAGCGGAACAGGGGCCTGTCGACGAGGCGCAGCAGGGCTCGGTGCTGTTTTCCAAGCCGCTGATCGTGCCCAATGAAAGTGGCCTGCATGCCCGTCCTGCCGCGGTGTTCGCCCAGGTGGCCAAGGGGTTTGATGCCAATATCCAACTGCATAAGCAGCAAGCCGGCGCCAATGCCAAATCACTGGTCGCGATCATGGCGTTGCAGACGGCCAAGGGCGACAGTGTGCAGATCAGCGCCGCCGGCCCTCAGGCCGGACAGGCCATCGAAGCGTTGGAACATTTGCTGTTGTCGGGGTGCGGCGAAACGGTGCAAGCGCCGCTGACGCCGGCGCCGACCGTCACCGACGAGCCATCGATACCTGGCCGGCTGCGGGGTGTCTGTGCGTCGCCCGGTTCGGCGTTTGGTGAAGTGGTCCAGGTCGCCTCCCAAGTGTTGGAAATCGAGGAGAAGGGGGCCGGCATCGAGGTTGAGCAGGCCGCCCTGGATCAAGGGCTGGAGCAAGCGACGCAAGCCTTGAAGGCGTTGCAGGACGAGGCGGTGGGCAGCGTTCAGGCGCAGATTTTTCGCGCCCATCAAGAGTTGCTGGAAGACCCCACCTTGCTGGAGCAGGCCCAAGCCTTGATCACCGAGGGCAAGAGCGCGGCATTCGCCTGGAGGACCGCTACCGAGGCGAGCGCTGCGCTGTTCCAGCAATTGGGCAGCGCTTTGCTGGCCGAGCGCGCAGCGGACCTGGCCGACGTCGGGCAACGGGTGCTCAAGCTGATCCTGGGGGTTCAGGACAACGCCTGGAACCTGCCCGAACGGGCGATCCTGGTGGCCGAGCAACTGACGCCCTCCCAGACCGCCAGCCTCGACACTTCACGCATCGCCGGTTTCGTCACCGTGGGTGGCGGCGCCACCAGCCATGTCGCGATCCTCGCCCGTGCGCTGGGCCTGCCCTCGCTGTGTGGCGTGGCGCACTCCGTGTTGGCCCTGGATAACGGTACCCGGGTGTTGCTGGACGCCGACAATGGCAAACTGCACGTGAACCCGGATCAAGCCCTGGTCGAGCAATTCCAGGCCACTCGTGACCGGCAGCACGAGCGGCATCAGCGTGACCTCGAACAATCGGCCCTGGCGGCTCGCACCCTTGATGGTCATCGAGTCGAGGTCAGTGCCAATGTCGGGTCGCTGCGGGACGTGGAGCAGGCCATGAGCCTGGGCGGCGAAGGTGTCGGGCTGTTGCGCTCCGAACTGCTTTACCTGGATCGCGCACACCCTCCTGGCCATGACGAGCAAGCGGCCCTGTACAGCGCCGTCGCCCGGACCCTGGGGCCGGAGCGCAATCTGGTGGTACGTACCCTGGATGTGGGCGGGGACAAACCGCTGGCCTATGTGCCGATGGCTCATGAGGCCAATCCATTCCTCGGCATGCGCGGTATTCGCCTGTGCCTGGAGCGCCCCCAGTTGTTGCGTGAACAGTTCCGGGCCATTCTCGCCTGTTCGGGGCTGGCGCGGCTGCACATCATGCTGCCCATGGTCACGCAACTGGCAGAGCTGCGCCTTGCGCGACAGATGCTGGACGAAGAGGTCCGCCATCTGGGACTCAAACAGGCGCCGAAGCTGGGCATCATGATCGAAGTGCCGGCGGCGGCGCTGATGGCTGACCTGTTTGCCCCAGAAGTCGATTTCTTCTCCATCGGCACCAACGACCTGACCCAATACACCCTGGCCATGGACCGTGATCACCCACGCCTGGCCAGCCAGGCCGACAGCCTGCATCCCTCTGTGTTGCGCCTGATCGCCCGTACGGCCGAGGCCGCCCGTGCCCATGGCAAATGGGTCGGGGTGTGTGGTGCGCTGGCATCGGAACCCCTGGCGGTGCCGGTGTTGCTGGGGTTGGGCGTGGATGAGCTATCGGTCAGTGTGCCGCTGATTCCGGCGATCAAGGCCAGCGTGCGTGAATGGAACCTTAGCGAGTGCCGTACGCTGGCCCAACAGGCCCTGGGCCAGGAAAGCGCCGAGCAGGTGCGTGACCTCCTGCGTACTCATTCATCCACGGCCACCCCGGCCACCCTGGCCATGGAGCATTGAACATGTTAGACAAACTGCAACAGGCATTCTGGAAAGCCCTGACCCCGGACCTGGTGCCGGAAGAGCCCAAGCGACCGGCCTCGGTAGATGGGCTGGCGCCGGCCATCATCGCTGCGTTGGGCGGTGCGGAAAACCTCAAGACCCATCAGCCCGTGGCACTGACGCGGCTGCGGGTGGAACTGCGGGATGTGGCGCGGATCGATCGGATGGGCTTGAGTGCCGCCGGTGTGGCAGGCGTGATGACGCTGGACAACGGTGTGGTGCATCTGGTCACTGGCTTGCGAGGCTGAACCGAAGCTGGCACACCGCGAAGACGATTCTGGGGCTGCTGCGCAGCCCAACGGGATAAATCCCCTCGCCACGGGGGAACGATCGACGCCCAGGCTCTGCACAAAGTCGGGTTTTAAATTGTGCTTAAATGCCAACTTCCCCATCGTTGCTCTTGGCTTGTCCACGTTTGTCCGTCGCTCTCTGCAAGTGAATGCGCAAAGCTGTCGGCCGCTCACAACAAGACTGCAAACTTCCATCCCAAGAACACCGTGCCGACAAACTCAGAAACGGTGTCACTGCCCTTATGTTCAAACGCATCCTGTCCGCTCTGAGCGGCAAGAAATCCAGCACGTCGACACCGGTTTCTTCCGCGCACACTGACGCGCCACCGCCCCAGCCGGACGAGAGTGAGTTGATCACGGTCTACGACAGCTACGGCCGTGAGATGCAGATCACCCGCAACGAGTGGCGCAACAATGTCTTCCTGCCAAACCTGCGAGAGAAATGGAATTCTGCCGACGAACTCTACAGCCTGATTATCTCGGGTTTGAATGATGGTTTTGTCGCTGACTTGATCCCGGCCGCGGCACAACTGGTCGAGATCGACAGCAATCCCGAGCGCAGCCATGTCATCCAGGGCATTGTGCTGCTGGAGAACGGCCAACTCGCTGCCGCCGAGAACGCGCTGCGCACGGGGATGGCGAAAGTGGGCGCGACAGGCACCTTGCTGACCAACCTGGCCAAGGTCTTCAGCGACCGAGGCGAGCAGGCGCTTGCCGACGAAACGCTTTGGCACGCGGTTCAAGCCGACCCGAATCAAGAGAATGGCCTGTTGTGGTGGGCGGCCATTCAGCGGGAAAAGGCCGGCGAGGCGGGTTATCTCGAGGCACTGCGTACCGTGGCTGCGTTACCCGGCAGTTGGCGTGCGCCCTTGTGGCTGGCGCGTCATTGCCTGGAACAGAAGGATGTCGAATCGGCACGCGTGTTTTACACGCAGGTGCTGACGGCGGGTACGTTCGACGGCAGCGCGCTGATGATGATCTCGGGCGACTTGGGTAACAACGGCCAGATTCCACTGATCATCGAGTTGGTCGAGCCCGCCTACGATGAGCACAAACACGACCCCATGGCCGGTATCAACTTGCTGCGCGCCTATCAGGAACTTGGCCAAGCGGCCGAAGGCGAGGCGCTGCTCGCCCGCCTGTATGCCCTGGGTTTTGCGCCGATCAAAAGCCAGCTCGACCAGTTTGCCCAAGCCTTCCAGCAAATGCACAAGCAGGACGCCCAAGGCGTGCCGGTGGATCCTGAAAGCCTGCAGTTCGCGACGTTGGCATTGAGCCAGCCGATCTGGCACTACGGTTTGCGCAACGCCGATTGGTTCTTCGCGCAGAAACTGGAAGGGGCATCGGAAATCGGTTTCTTCGCGCTGTCCAAAAGCACAGACGGGGCAGAACGCGCCGAATCGCAACGGGAGGATGAACTGGGACGCTTCTCGCGCGCGATTCCTCTATACCTGGCCGAAGCCGTGCACTACTGGAGCGACCATGTAGGCACTTGCTATATCCAAATCGTGGAAGGCGGCGGCCCGGTGCTATCGGGGTGTGAGGCCGACGGCCAAGCGCTTTTCGATATCGTGCCGCCGACGATGAAGTCCTTCATCACCGGCGAGATCGGCTGTTCGGGTGAGGGTGATCAAGCCCAATGGCAGCTTTCCCTGAGCCTCTGGGACTGCGCGACCCGCACCAGGCAAACTACCGAAAGCGGCAGCGCGGTGAAGGCTGATATCGGTGCGCTGGTACTCGACCTTGAGCAGCGCTTGCTTGCGCGCATTGGCCTGAGGCGCGAGACGCCCGTGGATTCGTTCTACCTGCATCCCACCGCCGAGGTCCTGCCGGTCTACCTGACCGAACTGGGCCAGGCCTTCATGTTGACGCTGCTGGCGAACGGCCGCATGCCTAAATCCGCGATGTGGGGTGAGCGTGCCATGCTCGATTGGCCGCTCAACATGGCCCTTCATTGGCCCACGGTGGAAGTCGCCAAGCTGATGTACATCTCCGGGCTGGGTAAGGCCCACGATTACCAGTCGGACGTACTCGCCGAATACAAGGAGCGCAGCCTGCAGTGGCTGCGCGAGTTGGAGCAGGCGGGCAACCCTGCATCGCGCTTGGCGCCGTTGATATGGAAGGTGTTCGGTATGCAGGTGGAGCTACAGGCTTACCTGCGCCACCTGCCTGACGATACCAGTGCTGCGCACAAGGCCTGGCTGGAGCGGGTGAGCGAGGCTGGATGATCGACAAGTCGCTCGGAGACGGCCCAGGCGACTGACGGCATGGGTTGGCCGGTGTGCGTTACAGGCGCGTTCTATACTCCTGGCACCCATTACGGCGACAGCCACGCCGCAACAAGGAGCCAGCCATGAACGACACCCAACGACTCGCCGCCTTGCGCATGGTTTTGATCGTTGTCGGCCTGATCGCCATCTTCGCGTTCTGGCCGCTGATGAACCTGTGGCCGTCTGGCTGGGCGTGGCACAGCGGCCATTCCCACTATCCGCTGATGATTGCCGGAATCTACGCCACCCTCGGTGTGTTCCTGCTGATGGCTTCGCGCGATCCGATGAAACACCTGAGCCTGATCTGGTTCACGGTATGGTCGAGCATCGTGCACGGCGCGATCATGGCCGTGCAGTCCTTCGACGTCGAGATGGATGGGACCCGGCATATGGGGCATTTACTCGGCGATGTGCCGGCGCTGTTCATTGCCGCGGCGGCGCTGGCTTTTTTCATGCCACGCGGTAACCCGACGCACTAGCGGCTTCGAGTGGGGCGATGGTGCTCTCTTCCGGATCTCGAGCATTTCGGCACAATTGTCGAGCGTTTCGGCACACTGACCATTTGGCGTTCAACCTAGACTCTGGCTTCATTTTCAGCCTCAAACGGAGTCGCGATGAACATCAGATCAATCCTGCCTGCACTTTCCTTGGCTGTGACATTCAGTGGATACGCCGCCGACTTTTCACTGTCCAGCCAGGACATTGCCGACAATCGCCCATTGACCCAGCGGGAAGTGTTCCAAGGCTTCGGTTGCGAAGGCGGCAACACCTCGCCGCAGCTTTCCTGGATAAACGCCCCCACCGGCACTAAAAGCTACGCGATCACGGTCTACGATCCCGATGCGCCGACGGGGAGCGGTTGGTGGCATTGGACGGTCTTTAACCTGCCCGCTTCTGTCCATAGCCTGCCAAGAGGGGCAGGGCCAAGTTTGCCTGCCGGTGCAGTTCAAGGGCGAACTGACTTTGGTCAATCCGAGTTTGGCGGCGCCTGTCCTCCAGTAGGGGATAAACCCCATCGCTATCAATTCACCGTATGGGCATTGAAAGTCGATAAGCTAGCGCTCGACAACCAGGCCAGCGGGGCGTTGGTAGGGTACATGCTCAATGCCAACGCCTTGGCCAAAGCGACCATTACTTCAACTTACGGACGTTAAGCACGATGCACCCTTGTGAGGGCATACAGCACCGGGAGAGCATTATCGATGCGTGTGTCATTCGGGCGCGCCAGCCCCTGACCTTGTCAAGGGTGCCGGTGTTCGTGACGACTTTGTGTCGAGTGCGCCAAGGGGAAAAGCTGTTGCAGTGGGATGGCCGGGAGATGCGCGCCGGGCCGCAACATCTGATACTGATGCCGGCCGGGCGCGAGTTGGGTCTCTCAAACCTGCCCGGTCCCCAGGGTCACTACATCGCCGATGCGGTGACCTTTCCCGCCTCGACATTGCGCAGCTTCAGCAACCGTTATAGCCAGCAGATCATGAGCCGTCGCGGTGTACTGAAGAGCGATCTATGCGTCCGCCTGGACAGGCACACGACCCAGGCATGGGATCAGTTGCTGACTGCCATCAGGGATGACGCCCCCCAGGTATTACGCACACATTATGGGGAAGCGGTTCTCCTGGGCCTGTGCCTTGGCGGCCAACTCGGCCCCTTGCTGATGGGGCGCAACGATCCACTTTGCGAGCGTGTGCAGCAGTTGGTAATGGGCAGCCCGGAGAGAGACTGGACGGTGGCGGACGTCGCACAACACCTGAACCTGGGGGAGTCGACGTTGCGTCGCCAGTTGGCGAATGAGGAGGACAGTTTCCGCAATATTCTGGAGGGCGTTCGATTGGCGACCGCGTTGCAATGGCTGCAGACCACTTCTCGGCCGATCGGTGAAATTGCCGGGGCCTGTGGTTACGCCTCGGCCTCACGTTTTGCAGTGCGCTTCCGCTCACGCTATGGGCTGTCGCCACGTGAATTGCGGGACGGGATTTAAGCTTTCCGGAGGTCACCTTTGGAACACAGGGGTGGACCAACATCAAGCGCCTGAGATGTCGAAACCTTGGAAGTTGGGCTGATGGGGGCTGAGAAGACCTGTGGATAATTTCTATAGGTTTTTTCATTTTTGCAGCCCTTACCGTTTCTCATCTGCGGGTGTATCGTATTCGCCTTTTGCGGGCCCATCGGTTCGCCGCGGATTCAATAGGTGGTTGCGTTCATGTCCTTTACCCGTCGCCAAATACTCGGTGGCCTGGCCGGTCTTGTTGTCGTTGGCGTGGGTGCGGGAGGTGCGTCGCGGTACTGGTTGGGCAAGCGCGCCGATGCCGAGGCCGGTCATGACTATGAATTGATCGCCGCACCGCTGGACGTCGAGCTGGTAGCCGGGCACAAGACCCAGGCCTGGGCGTTTGGCCCCTCGGCGCCGGGCACCGAGCTGCGAGTGCGCCAGGGCGAATGGTTGCGGGTACGCTTCATCAATCACCTGCCGGTCGCCACCACCATTCATTGGCACGGGATCCGTTTGCCGCTGGAGATGGACGGCGTGCCGTACGTCTCGCAATTGCCGGTGCTGCCGGGCGAGTATTTCGATTACAAGTTCCGTGTGCCAGACGCCGGCAGCTATTGGTATCACCCTCACGTCAACAGCAGCGAAGAGCTTGGGCGTGGGCTGGTGGGACCGTTGATCATCGAAGAGCGTGAGCCCACCGGCTTCAAATACGAGCAGACCCTGAGTCTCAAGAGCTGGCATGTGGACGAGCAGGGCGAGTTCGTCGCATTCAGCATTCCCCGTGAAGCGGCGCGTGGTGGCACGGCCGGCCGGCTGGCGACCATCAACGGCGTGGCGCAAGCGGTGATTGACCTGCCGGCCGGGCAGATCACCCGGTTGCGCTTGCTCAACCTGGACAACACCCTGACGTATCGCATCAACATCCCAGGCGTAGAAGCGCAGATCTATGCGCTGGACGGCAACCCCATCGAACCGCGCCCGTTGGGCAAGGAATACTGGCTCGGCCCGGGCATGCGCATTTGCCTGGCGATCAAGGCACCGCCAGCCGGTGAAGAGTTGTCGTTGCGCAATGGCCCGGTGCGCCTGGGCACCCTGCGTTCGGTGCCTAACAGTGACGCGCCGAGCCAATGGCCGCCGGCGCTGCCGCCCAACCCGGTGTCGGAGCCGGACCTGGCCAATGCGGAAAAACTCAACTTCAATTTCGAATGGGTCGGCTCGGTGTCGGTCAATGTCGACAATGGCAAGCCGCCGAGCCTGTGGCAGATCAACGGCAAGGCCTGGGACATCACCGACAAGACCTGCGCCGACCGGCCGATCGCCACGCTGAAGAAAGGCCAGAGCTACATTTTCGAATTGAAGAACATGACCCAGTACCAGCACCCGATCCATTTGCACGGCATGAGTTTCAAGGTTATCGCGTCGAACCGGCACAAGGTCGTGCCGTATTTCACCGACACTTACCTGCTGGGCAAGAACGAGCGGGCGCAGGTGGCGCTGGTGGCGGATAATCCAGGCGTGTGGATGTTCCACTGCCATGTGATCGACCACATGGAAACCGGCCTGATGGCCGCCATCGAGGTGGCTTGATGCGCCAGATTCGCCCTGCCAGGATCATCGACCGCAGCCGTGACCAGGACTTCATGCGCGAAGCCTTGGCCCTCGCCGCACAAGGCGCAGTCCTGGGCGAAGTGCCGGTGGGCGCAGTGCTGGTGCAGGACGGCGAGATCATCGGGCGCGGCTTCAACTGCCCCATCAGCGGCCACGACCCCAGTGCCCATGCGGAAATGGTCGCCATCCGCGCCGCCGCCCAGGCGGTGAGCAACTATCGCCTGCCCGGCAGCACGCTGTATGTGACACTGGAACCGTGCAGCATGTGCGCCGGCCTGATCGTCCATTCGCGTATCGCCCGGGTCGTCTACGGCGCCCTAGAGCCCAAGGCTGGCATCGTGCAGAGCCAGGGGCAGTTCTTCAGCCAGGGTTTCCTGAACCATCGGGTGATGTTCGAGGGCGGGGTGTTGGCCGAGGAATGCAGCACGGTGTTGAGTGAGTTCTTCAAGGCCCGAAGAGCCAAGCCCTCAGACTGACACCGTCCCCCCTGTGGGAGTGAACCTTTGTGGGAGCAAGGGCTTGCTCCCACAGTGGAGTTTTGTGGTGCTTGGGCGATTTACTTGCGCGCCACAATCACCGCCCGCATCGGCGCCGGCAGCCCTTCGATGGTTTTGCTGTGGTCGGCGGGGTCGAGGAAGTCGCTCAGCGACTGATACTTCATCCACTCGGTACTGCGCTGTTCCTCTACGGTGGTCAGGCTCACGTCCACGCAACGCACATCGCTGAACCCGGCGCGGCGCAGCCAGCGCTCCAGGGCCGGGACCGACGGCAGGAACCACACGTTGCGCATCTGCGCGTAGCGGTCCTCGGGCACCAGCACCTGGTGTTCGTCGCCCTCGATCACCAGGGTTTCCAGCACCAGTTCGCCGCCCTTGACCAGGCAGTCCTTCAAGGCCAGCAGGTGCTCGATCGGCGAGCGCCGGTGGTAGAACACGCCCATGGAGAACACCGTGTCGAAACCTTCCAGCTCCGCTGGCAGGGCCTCGAACGGGAACGGCAGGTGCCAGGCGTTGGGCTGCGACAGGTAGCGCTGCACCGCCTGGAACTGGCAGAAGAACAGCCAGTTGGGGTCGACGCCGATCACCGTGTCAGCTCCGGCGCCGAGCATTCGCCACATGTAATAGCCGTTGCCGCAGCCCACATCGAGGATGCGCTTGCCTTTCAGGTCCAGGTGCGGGGCCACCCGTGACCACTTCCAGTCCGAGCGCCATTCGGTGTCCACGTGCACGCCAAACAGGTCGAAAGGTCCTTTGCGCCATGGCGACAGGCCCATCAACGCGGTACGCATTTGCGCACGGGTTTCGTCGGAACACTCGGTGTCGAGCGTCAGGCCGTTCAGCAGGTCGACCGTGGTGGGTTGCAAGGCCGGTAGCGCATCGAGTGCGCTTTGCCAACGCTCCAGATCGCCATGGCCCTTTTCCATCTTGCTGTCGAGTTGCGTCTGCAGCGTCGCGGCCCAATCGGCCAGGGGCGTGCCGGCCAGATGGCGGGCGAGGGGGGACAGATCAATCATGGCAGGGCAATCAACGAGGCGAAGTTAAGACACTGGAACCACGGCACGACTTTCGAGAACCCGGCCGCCAGCAGGCGTTCGCGGTGTTCTTCGAGGCTGTCGGGCTTCATGACGTTTTCGATGGCGCTGCGTTTCTGGGCAATTTCCAGCTCGCTATAGCCGTTGGCGCGCTTGAACGCCACGTGCAGGTCGGTGAGCAGGGCGTGTTCCTCGGCATCGTTGAAACGCAACTTTTCCGACAGGATCAGGGCGCCACCGGGCAGCAAGGACTGGCGAATGCGGCTCAACAGCGCGGTGCGCTGGTCCGGCGCGATGAATTGCAGGGTGAAGTTCAGTGCCACCACCGAGGCCGGCTGGAACGTCAGTGCGAGGATGTCGCCTTCGATCACTTCCACCGGCAGCAGCTCCTGGAACATCGAGTCCTGGCCGTTGAGGTATTCGCGGCAGCGCTCGACCATGGCCGCCGAGTTATCCACAGCGATTACCCGGCAACCGTCGGTGCGCACGTGGCGGCGCAGGGCCTGGGTCACGGCGCCCAGGGACGAGCCCAGGTCGTAGAGCACGCTATTGGGCTGGGCGAATTGCGCGGCGAGCACGCCGAGGTTTTCGACGATGGTCGGGTAGCCCGGCACCGAACGCTTGATCATGTCCGGAAACACCCGCACCACGTCCTCGTTGAAGGCGAAGTCCGGCACTTGGGCCAGGGGTTGGGCGAATAGGCGATCGGGGTCTTTGCTCACGGCGGTTCCAGCGGCATGGGTGGTGAAAAGGCCGGCATTTTAACCAAAAAAACTGTGGGAGCGAGCTTTGTGGGAGCAAGCCTTGCTCCCACAGACCTTGCTCCCACATTTATCTTTGTTCAGTGCCGCTTTTGGATAAACGCCGACGCCGTAATCCCCCATTGGCCCAGCCAATAACTGACGATGATCAGGTAAGGCGCGGCATGGAAGGGCTGCACGAACCGGTTGATGCCGATCAGGCTGTCGGAGAACACAAACGCCAGTGCCCCGGCGGCGGCCAGCCAGGCCGAGCGTTTCGGCACGCCGCTGCCCAGCCGCGCCAACGCTCGCCAAAGCATGGCGCTGATGGCCAGGCCGTAGACAATCACCGGCACCAGCAACGGCCCGAGGCCGTTCGAGACCAGAATCCCCAATAGCACCGCGCCGATGCCCAAGGCCAGGGCCAATGGCAGCAGTGCCGGGCGGCGGCAGTCGCTGAGGTAGGCTTTCAGGTAGGCCAGGTGCGCCAGCAGAAACGCGCCGAGGCCGAACACGAACAGATCCCCCGGCCAGGCCAGCAACACATCACCCACCAGCGAAAAAATCAGCCCGAGGCTGATCCAGCGCCGATAGTCACTGGGCGGCGCATCGTGCAGCCAGCCGAGCAGGGCCAGGACCGGCATGGGCTTGACCAGCAGGCACAAGAGTGTGGCGTGCACGCTCAGGCCGTACAGGTAGGTGGCTGCGCCCATCAGTGCAAGGATCAGCCAGCCCACGGTCAATTCACCGAAATGGCGCAGTCAAAGGTTTCCACGGGCGGCACTTCCGGGGCCCAGGGCTGTTGATAAGTCAGGCGCAAGCGCCCGGTGCCGGTACTGAACGCTTGGAAGCGCCAGGTCGAGACACCCGCGGCGCCAACGATGCCGGCGTCTTCAGGATTGCGATAAACCTCCGGACCCAAGCCTTTGAGCACGCCACCGGCCGAATCCTGGATCGCCCAGCGATAACCGGTAGTGGGGTTGCTGGGCAAGCTCAGGATCAGGTTCTGCCCGTTATTGAGCCTTACCGGGCACTGGCTCAGTTTTTCCACGGTCACGTTGTTGCCGGTTTGCGTGGCGCAGGCGCTCAGCAGGGCGAGGCTGAGGGGGACGAGCAGGCGGGTGAGGGACATAAGGGTGGTGGCTCCGGCATTTACGACGAACGGCGAGCATAACCGAAGATGCTACTGGGTGTGTCAGCTGGGCATATGTTGTTGCTGATGCCGCTATCGCGAGCAAGCTCGCTCCCACAGGGGATTTGTGGTGTTCACAGCATTTGTGATCCACACCAAACCCTGTGGGAGCGAGCTTGCTCGCGATGAGGCCGGTACAAGCCGCTAGAGGAACATCAGAACAACACCTTGGCCACATCCGCAAACCGCTTGGCAAAGTGCACCGTAACGCCTTCCTTGAGGTAGTCCGGCAGTTCTTCGAAGTTGCCCCGGTTGGCTTCCGGCAGGATCAGCTCGTTGATTTTCTGCCGCCGCGCCGCGATGACCTTCTCGCGCACCCCGCCAATCGGCAGGACGTGCCCGGTGAGGGTCAGTTCGCCGGTCATGGCCACGCCTTTTTTCGGCGGCTGGTTGCGGGCCAGGGACAGCAAGGCGCTGGCCATGGTCACGCCGGCGCTCGGTCCGTCCTTGGGCGTGGCGCCTTCCGGGACGTGCAGGTGAACGAAGGCCTCGTCAAAGAACTTCGGATCGCCACCAAATTGCTTCAGGTGCGAACTGACATAGCTATGGGCGATTTCCGCCGACTCCTTCATCACGTCCCCCAGTTGCCCGGTCAGCTTGAAGCCGCGATTGAGGGTGTGGATGCGCGTCGCCTCGATCGGCAAGGTCGCGCCGCCCATGCTGGTCCAGGCCAGGCCGGTGATCACGCCGATGCCGGACAACACCTGCTCGTTGCGAAATACCGGTTTGCCCAGGGAGGCTTCGAGGTCCTTCGGCCCGAGCTTGATCACGGCCTTGGGGTCGTCGATCAGCTTCATCACCGCCTTGCGCACCAGTTTGCCCAGCTGTTTCTCCAGCTGTCGCACCCCGGCTTCACGGGCATAACCGTCGATCAGGGCCTTGAGGGCGTTGTCGTTGATACTCAGGCTGCCCTTGGACACGCCAGCCTTGGCCAGTTGCTTGGGCCACAAGTGACGCTTGGCGATGGCGACTTTTTCTTCGGTGATGTAGCCCGACAGGCGGATCACTTCCATCCGGTCCAGCAGCGGGCCGGGGATCGAGTCCAGGGTGTTGGCGGTGCAGACGAAGAGCACTTTCGACAGGTCCAGGCGCAGGTCCAGGTAGTGGTCGAGGAATTCGACGTTCTGCTCCGGGTCGAGGGTCTCCAGCAAGGCCGAGGCGGGGTCGCCCTGGTAGCTCTGGCCCATCTTGTCGATCTCGTCGAGCATGATCACCGGGTTCATCACTTCGACATCTTTCAGCGCCTGCACCAGCTTGCCCGGCTGGGCGCCGATGTAGGTGCGCCGATGGCCCTTGATCTCGGCTTCGTCGCGCATGCCGCCGAGGCTGAAGCGGTAGAACGGCCGCCCCAGGGATTCGGCGATGGATTTGCCGACGCTGGTCTTGCCCACGCCCGGCGGGCCGACCAGCAGCACGATGGAACCGCTGATCTCGCCTTTGTAGGCGCCGACGGCGAGGAACTCCAGGATGCGGTCCTTGATGTCGTCCAGGCCGGCGTGGTGCTGGTCGAGCACTTTGCGCGCGTGCTTGAGGTCAAGCTTGTCCTGGCCATACACGCCCCACGGCACCGAGGTTGCCCAATCCAGGTAATTGCGGGTGACGGCATATTCCGGCGAACCGGTTTCCAGGATCGAGAGTTTGTTCATTTCCTCTTCGATGCGCTTCTGCGCCTGGGCCGGCAGCACCTTGCCTTCGAGCCGCTGCTCGAACTGTTCGATATCGGCGCTGCGGTCGTCCTTGGTCAGCCCCAGCTCCTGCTGGATGACCTTGAGCTGCTCCTTGAGGAAGAACTCGCGCTGATGTTCGCCGATCTTGTTGTTGACCTCGGCGGAAATCTCTTTCTGCAGCCGCGCCACTTCGACTTCCTTGCGCAGCATCGGCAGGACTTTTTCCATGCGCCTGAGCATGGGCACGCAGTCGAGCACTTCCTGCAGTTCATTGCCGGTGGCGGAGGTGAGCGCAGCGGCAAAATCGGTCAGTGGCGAAGGGTCGTTGGGGCTGAAGCGGTTGAGGTAGTTCTTCAGCTCTTCGCTGTACAGCGGGTTGAGCGGCAGCAGTTCCTTGATCGCGTTGATCAGCGCCATGCCGTAGGCCTTGACCTCGTCGGTCGGCTCACTCGGCTGGTGCGGATATTCGACTTCCACCAGGTACGGTGGGCGATGGTGCTTGAGCCAGGTGCGGATACGCACACGGGTCAGGCCCTGGGCGACGAATTGCAGTTTGCCGCCTTCCCGGCTGGCGTGGTGCACCTTCACCAGTGTGCCGTACAGCGGCAGTTTCGAGGTGTCGAAATGACGCGGGTCTTCCTGGGGCGAGTCCATGAAGAACAGCGCCAGGGAGTGATGGTCGGACTTGGCCACCAGCTCCAGGGTCTCGGCCCATGGTTCTTCGTTGACGATGACCGGCAACACCTGGGCCGGGAAGAACGGACGATTGTGGATTGGGATGATGTAGACCTTGTCCGGCAGATTCTGGCCAGGCAGGGCCAGGCCGGTGCCGGAGGAGGTGTGTTCGATGTGTTCGGAGTCAGCGTATTCGTTGGTGGCTTCGGTAGAGTGCTGGTCGCTCATGGGGCACCTGCGCAATGGAGTATGGGTCTTAGATGGGGCAGGTGGGGGGTGGTTTCAATGGCGGGTGATTGTTAGCGGTTATTTCATTGGCCGGTTTTGCCCCGTAGGAACTGCCGAGCGAAGCCAGGCTGCGATCTTTCCCCTGACGCTTGAACCTCAAGCGAAAGCTCAAAAGATCGCAGCCTGCAGCCGCGCCTGCTGGTTCGCGTCAGGCAACCCGGTTCAAGTCGTTATGACGCGTTTCCTTCAAGCACAGCACGGCGATCACGCTGAGCAGCGCGGCCGCTGAAACGTAGCCCCCGACATAACTCAAACCACCCATTGCCACCAGTTTCTGGGCGAAGAACGGCGCGGCCGAGGCACCGACGATGCCGCCCAGGTTGTAGGCCGCCGAGGCGCCGGTGTAGCGCACGTGGGTCGGAAACAGTTCCGGCAGCAAGGCGCCCATGGGGGCGAAGGTCACGCCCATCAGGAACAGCTCGATGCACAGGAACAGCGCCACGCCGCCGGTCGAGCCGTGGGTCAGCAAGGGTTCCATGAGGAAGCCCGAGGCAATCGCCAACACGCCGCCGACGATCAGTATCGGTTTGCGCCCGTAGCGGTCGCTGGCCCAGGCCGACAGGGGCGTCGCGGCGGCCATGAACAGCACGGCAAAGCACAGCAGGCCCAGGAAGGTCTCGCGGCTGTAGCCGAGGGTGGATACGCCGTAGCTCAGGGAAAATACCGTCGAGATATAGAACAGTGCGTAACACACCACCATCGCCGCCGCGCCCAGCAAGGTTGGCGCCCAGTACTGGCTGAAGAGCTCGACCAACGGCACTTTCACCCGCTCCTGGCGGGCCATGGCATTGGCGAACACCGGGGTTTCATGGAGCTTGAGTCGAACATAGAGGCCGACGATCACCAGTACGGCACTGAGCAGGAACGGAATCCGCCAACCCCAGGCGCGAAATTGCTCATCGTCCAGGCTCATGGCCAGGGTCAGGAACAGCCCGTTGGCCGCCAGGAAGCCGATGGAGGGCCCCAGTTGGGGGAACATGCCGAACCAGGCGCGCTTGCCCTTGGGCGCGTTCTCGGTGGCGAGCAGCGCCGCGCCGCCCCATTCACCGCCCAACCCCAGGCCCTGGCCGAAACGCAGCACGCACAGCAGGATCGGCGCCCAGGCGCCAATGCTGGCGTAGCCGGGCAGCACGCCGATGAGGGTGGTGCACACGCCCATCAGCAGCAGGGACGCCACCAGCGTCGACTTGCGCCCGATCCGGTCGCCGAAATGGCCGAACAGCGCAGAGCCCAGCGGGCGGGCAAGGAAGGCGATGCCGAACGTCAGGAAGGACGACAGCATCTGTGCCGTGCCTGAGGTTTGCGGGAAGAACACCGGCCCGATCACCAGGGCCGCAGCCGTGGCGTAGACGTAGAAATCGTAGAACTCGATGGCGGTGCCGATGAAACTCGCGGTGGCCACGCGTGTGGTCGAGTTTGTCGGCTGGGCAGACACAGCCTCGTTGCAGGTAGCGGTCGTCATGCGGTTATCCCTGACAGTCATGTGCTCCATTGGAGCGAATTATTATGGTCGAACACCCAGGGATGTGGGCGGGTATCCTTTCGCTGTTTCGGGTAGGAACAATCGCAGGACTGATGCGGACTTTGCCGATGAACCGGCTGGGTGCGGGTAAGCACGGGGTTCGGGCGGGGCTGGGTAAGCGGATTGAGTATAGGAAGGAGGCTAACGATTCAACAAGTGAGCTCGCACACAATATTGAAGCGTGCGCTGGGCTTTTTGTGGCGAGGGGATAAATCCCTCGCCACAACTGTGTTTTACCTTGAGCCTGGGGGGATTCAGGAAGCCGTGGGCACCGAACTGTTATGCCACGCCAGCACCTGGCTGACACGGTTGTCCACGGTTTCGATGATTTCCAGCCGATAACGACCGATCTTCAGGCACACCGGGCTTTCGGGGATGGTTTCCAGGGCTTCGGTCACCAGCCCGTTGAGGGTCTTGGGGCCGTCGCAAGGCAGATGCCAGCCCAGGGTCCTGTTCAGTTCGCGGATCGACGCCGCGCCATCGATCATCAGGCGACCATCGGGCTGGGGGTGCACGTGCGGGTTGTCGAGGCTGTGCTCGCTTTCGAATTCACCGACGATTTCTTCGAGGATGTCTTCCAGGGTGACGATGCCCAGCACTTCGCCGTATTCGTCCACCACCATGCCCAGGCGCCGCTGTTGCTTGTGGAAATTCAGCAATTGCAGTTGCAGTGGCGTGCTTTCAGGGACGAAGTAAGGTTCGTGGGAGGCGGCCAGTAGCGCTTCCTGGGTCAGGCTCGCATCCGCCAGCAAATGACGGATCTGGCGCGTGTTGAGCACCGCTTCGACCTGGTTGATGTCGCTGTGGAACACCGGCAGGCGGGTGCGACGGTTCAGGCGCAGCTGTTCGATGATCTCGCCGATGGGGTCGTCGAGGTTGATTCCGTCGACCTCGCTGCGGGGCACGAGGATATCGTTGACGGTGATGTTGTCCAGGGCATGGATGCCGGAAATCGGATGCAGTCGGCTGTTGCCGTGCTCAGATTCGTGTTCGCTGCGCGGTGGCGCGGGCATCTCGTCGTCGCTCTGCTGCACCATGCTGGCTTTGCGCGCAAAGGGGCGCAGCAACAATTGGCTGGCACCATTCAACAGCCAGGCAAACGGATAGAGGATCTTCAACGGTATGCCAAGCAAGGCGTTGCCCAGCGCCAACACCGCTTCGGGCTTGCGGGTGGCCAAAGTGCGCGGCAGGTAGTCGGCAAACACCAGCAGGGCGGCGCTGGTGCCGAGCCAGGCCACCCAAGGGCCGTTTTCCAGCCAGGTAAAAATCGCCAGCAAGGTGCCGATGACCACGGCCAGGGTGCGACAGAGGGTATTGCACAGGATCAGGCTGGCCAGCGGGAATGTCAGCGTTGCCAGCGGTTTGTCACTGGCGCGTGAGGCCGTGCGCTGGGCCAGCAGGTGTTGCTGGGCGGCTTCGATGGCGGTGAACAGGGCCGACCAGAGGATCAACACCACCAGCACGGCAAGCAGCGGCGCCACGGGCAACGTATCCATCAGGGCCGTCCGTCACACATGCAGGATGTATTCGCGAACCAGCTTGCTGCCGAAGTACGCGAGCATCAGCAGGCAGAAACCGGCCAGGGTCCAGCGAATCGCCTTGTGGCCGCGCCAGCCGAGGCGGTTGCGGCCCCACAGCAGCACGCTGAAGACTATCCAGGCCAGGCAGGCCAGCAGGGTCTTGTGCACCAGGTGCTGGGCGAACAGGTTCTCGACGAACAGCCAGCCGGAAATCAGCGACAGCGACAGCAGGCTCCAGCCGGCCCAGAGGAAGCCGAACAGCAGGCTTTCCATGGTTTGCAATGGCGGGAAGTTGCGAATCAGCCCGGACGGGTGCTTGTTTTTGAGCTGGTGGTCCTGCACCAGCAGCAGCAAGGCCTGGAACACTGCGATGGTGAACAGGCCGTAGGCAAGGATCGACAGCAGGATGTGGGCAAGGATGCCCGGCTCTTCGTCGATGATCTGCACCGTGCCCGACGGCGCGAATTGCGCCAGCAGCACCGTGGCCAGCCCCAGCGGAAACAGCAGCACCAGCAGGTTTTCCACCGGGATGCGCGAGCAGGCCAGCAGCGTCAGGGCGATCACGGCGACGGCGATCAGGCTGGCGGCGTTGAAAAAGTCCAGGCCCAGGCCGATCGGCGTCATCAGGTGGGTATAAAGGCTGGCCGCGTGGCCGAGCACCGCCAGCACGCCAAGCGTGACCAGCAGGCGTTTGTTCGCCTTGGCACCGGTGGCCAGGCGGGTGCCTTGATAGAGGGTCGCAGCGGCATAAAGGCAGGCGGCGGCGAGCGTGGCAAGCAAGCTGGGTGACAAGGGGAGCATAAATCCTGTTAGGCAAGCCCGAAAGGCGCTGAGTTTGGCATAGAACCCCCTCCGCACGAAAGACCACAGCAACTGACAGTAAGGTGTACGTAGCCCGCTTCTTCGCTATAATCCGCGACCTGCCCACGCCGCAGGCTCGCCGAGCACATTTTTCACGGTCTGGGCCGCCATTATCCCGGTCTCATCTGGGCCTGAAAGGATCGCGCATGTTTGAAAACCTAACCGACCGTCTCTCGCAGACGCTGCGCCATGTCACCGGCAAGGCGAAACTGACCGAGGACAACATCAAAGACACCCTGCGCGAAGTGCGCATGGCGTTGCTCGAAGCCGACGTCGCCCTGCCGGTGGTCAAGGACTTCGTCAATTCGGTCAAGGAACGCGCCGTCGGCACCGAGGTGTCGCGCAGCCTGACACCGGGCCAGGCGTTCGTGAAGATCGTCCAGGCCGAACTCGAAAGCCTGATGGGCGCCGCCAACGAAGACCTGAACCTGAGCGCCGTACCGCCAGCAGTCGTGCTGATGGCTGGTCTGCAGGGCGCGGGCAAGACCACGACAGCCGGCAAGCTGGCGCGCTTCCTTAAAGAGCGCAAGAAAAAGTCGGTGATGGTGGTGTCGGCGGACATCTACCGTCCGGCGGCGATCAAGCAACTGGAAACCCTGGCCAACGACATCGGCGTGACGTTCTTCCCGTCCGACCTGAGCCAGAAGCCGGTGGACATCGCCCAGGCGGCTATTAAAGAAGCAAAACTGAAATTCATCGACGTGGTCATCGTCGATACCGCCGGTCGCCTGCACATCGATGAAGAAATGATGGGCGAGATCAAGGCGCTGCATGCCGCGATCAACCCGGTGGAAACCCTGTTCGTGGTCGATGCCATGACCGGCCAGGACGCGGCCAACACCGCCAAGGCGTTCGGTGATGCACTGCCGTTGACCGGCGTGATCCTGACCAAGGTCGACGGTGACGCCCGTGGCGGTGCCGCGCTGTCGGTACGCGCCATCACCGGCAAGCCGATCAAGTTCATCGGTATGGGCGAGAAGAGCGAAGCGCTCGAGCCGTTCCACCCCGAGCGTATCGCTTCGCGCATCCTCGGCATGGGCGACGTGCTCAGCCTGATCGAGCAGGCCGAACAGACCCTCGACAAGGACAAGGCCGACAAACTGGCCAAGAAGCTGAAGAAGGGCAAGGGCTTCGACCTTGAAGACTTCCGCGACCAACTGCAACAAATGAAGAACATGGGCGGCCTTGGCGGCCTCATGGACAAACTGCCGAACATCGGTGGCGTGAACCTGGCGCAGATGGGCAATGCCCAGGGCGCGGCTGAAAAGCAGTTCAAGCAGATGGAAGCCATCATCAACTCCATGACCCCGGCCGAGCGCCGCGACCCTGAGCTGATCAGCGGTTCGCGCAAACGCCGTATCGCCATGGGTTCCGGCACCCAGGTGCAGGACATCGGTCGCTTGATCAAGCAGCACAAGCAGATGCAGAAGATGATGAAGAAATTCTCCGCCAAGGGCGGAATGGCCAAGATGATGCGCGGCATGGGCGGTATGTTGCCCGGCGGCGGCATGCCGAAAATGTAAAGAATCTGCGCCGGCTGTCATGTCGGCGTTGCCCCGCACGGATGCGGGGATCTCCAGCAAACCCGCGCTACGCGGGAGCTGACTTGCCGTTTTTCATGACGGCTCTATGGCAAATCTTGATCGCATGGCGCCAGGCGCCGGAAAAAGACATTTGCAAAAGTCCGGATATTCCTTAGAATATGCGGCCTTTCGGGCACCTATGCCCGCTGTGCATTTAGATTTGCAGCACCGACTACAGGAACGATGTTCACATGCTAACAATCCGTCTTGCCCTTGGCGGCTCCAAAAAGCGCCCGTTTTACCACCTGACCGTAACCGACAGCCGCAACCCGCGTGACGGTTCCCACAAGGAACAGGTTGGTTTCTTCAACCCTGTTGCCCGTGGTCAGGAAGTACGTCTGTCCGTGAACCAAGAGCGCGTAGCCTACTGGCTGAGCGTTGGTGCACAACCTTCTGAGCGCGTTGCTCAGTTGTTGAAGGAATCGGCTAAGGCTGCGGCCTGAGCAATATGAACGCGACGCCAAAAGATGCTGATGATTTGATCGTTGTCGGCAAGATCTACTCTGTACATGGCGTTCGCGGCGAAGTGAAGGTGTATTCCTTTACTGATCCGATCAAGAACCTGTTGGACTACAAAACCTGGACGCTCAAGCGCGAAGGTAGCGTGAAACAGGTGGAGCTGGTCAGCGGACGCGGGAACGACAAGTTCCTGGTCGCGAAGCTCAAGGATCTCGATGATCGTGAGGAAGCGCGTCTTCTGGCCGGTTATGAGATCTGCGTGCCGCGCAACCTGTTCCCTGAACTGATCGACGGCGAGTACTACTGGTACCAGCTGGTGGGTCTGAAGGTCATCGACCACCTCGGGCAATTGCTCGGGAAAATCGATCACCTGCTCGAGACCGGTTCGAACGATGTCATGGTGGTCAAGCCTTGCGTCGGCAGCCTGGATGATCGCGAACGCCTGTTGCCCTATACCGAGCAATGCGTGTTGGCCGTCGACCTTGCCGCAGGCGAGATGAAGGTGGAATGGGATGCGGATTTCTAAACGTGGCTAACTTGCGCGTTGAAGTCATCACATTGTTTCCCGAGATGTTTTCCGCCATCAGCGAGTACGGCATAACCAGCCGCGCGGTGAAACAGGAGCTGTTGCAGCTCACCTGTTGGAATCCGCGGGACTACACCACGGATCGACATCACACTGTGGACGATCGCCCGTTTGGCGGTGGTCCGGGCATGGTGATGAAGATCAAGCCCCTGGAAGATGCGCTGGTTCAGGCCAGGACGGCAGCCGGGGAGGGTGCGAAGGTGATCTACCTGTCGCCCCAAGGCCGCCAACTGACTCAGTCGGCGGTACGCGAGCTGGCGAATTCGGATGCATTGATCCTGATTGCCGGCCGTTATGAAGGCATTGACGAGCGTTTCATTGAAGCTCATGTCGATGAAGAGTGGTCGATTGGCGACTATGTTCTGTCTGGCGGCGAGCTGCCGGCGATGGTCCTGATCGATGCGGTTACACGACTGCTGCCTGGAGCTTTAGGGCATGCAGATTCCGCTGAGGAAGATTCCTTTACGGATGGTCTGCTGGATTGCCCGCACTACACCCGACCGGAGGTGTATGCGGATCAGCGTGTTCCCGACGTGTTGCTAAGTGGCAACCACGCGCACATCCGGCGTTGGCGTTTACAGCAGTCCCTTGGTCGGACCTATGAACGACGCGCCGATCTTCTGGAAAGCCGCTCGCTTTCTGGAGAAGAGAAGAAGCTGCTCGAGGAATACATCCGCGAGCGGGACGATAGTTAACAACGTATCGATGGTGAGTCCGACGACTTGCCTTAGGAGCACAGCATGACTAACAAAATCATCCTTGCACTCGAAGCAGAGCAGATGACCAAAGAAATCCCTACCTTTGCCCCAGGCGACACCATTGTCGTTCAGGTGAAAGTGAAGGAAGGCGACCGTTCCCGTCTGCAAGCGTTCGAAGGCGTCGTTATCGCCAAGCGTAACCGTGGCGTGAACAGTGCATTCACCGTTCGTAAAATCTCCAACGGTGTTGGCGTAGAGCGTACTTTCCAGACCTACAGCCCGCAAATCGACAGCATGGCTGTCAAGCGTCGCGGTGACGTACGTAAAGCCAAGCTGTACTACCTGCGTGACCTGTCGGGTAAAGCAGCTCGCATCAAGGAAAAACTGGCTTAAGTCCAGCTTCCGATGCAAAAAAAGCAGCCTGCGGGCTGCTTTTTTGTTGCCTGCGATTTGCTCTTTGAGCACCCTGCATAGCTTCATTTGCCATTTTGATGCTGTGTGTGCCCGCATCCTTCAAGAGTTTTTATGCCAGCCATCGATCATCCGCTGATAGACCAGTTTCTCGACGCCCTGTGGCTGGAGAAGGGCCTGTCCGATAACACCCGCGATGCCTATCGCAGTGACCTGGCGCTGTTCAACGGTTGGCTGCAGGAAAACCACCTGGAACTGATCAATGCCGGCCGGGAGCTGATCCTCGATCACTTGGCATGGCGCCTGGAGCAGAACTACAAACCGCGCTCGACGGCTCGGTTTCTCTCCGGCCTGCGTGGGTTCTATCGCTATTTGCTGCGGGAAAAGCTGATCGCGGTGGACCCGACCTTGCGCGTGGAAATGCCGCAATTGGGACGTCCATTGCCCAAGTCCCTCTCGGAAGCCGATGTGGAAGCGCTGCTGGCGGCGCCCGACCTCAGCGAAGCCATCGGTCAGCGCGACCGGGCCATGCTGGAAGTCTTGTACGCCTGCGGCCTGCGGGTCACCGAGTTGATCAGCTTGACGCTGGAGCAGGTCAACCTGCGCCAGGGCGTGCTGCGGGTGATGGGCAAAGGCAGCAAGGAGCGCCTGGTGCCGATGGGTGAGGAAGCGATCGTCTGGGTCGAGCGCTACATGCGCGATGCCCGCCACGAACTGCTGGGCGGGCGCCCCAGCGACGTGCTGTTCCCCAGCCTGCGCGGCGAGCAGATGACCCGCCAGACCTTTTGGCACCGCATCAAGCACCAGGCCAAGGTGGCCGGGATCAACAAATCCCTCTCGCCCCACACCCTGCGCCATGCCTTCGCCACGCACCTGCTCAACCACGGCGCCGACCTGCGGGTGGTACAGATGCTGCTCGGCCATAGCGACCTGTCCACCACCCAGATCTACACCCACGTCGCCCGGGCGCGGCTGCAGGACCTGCATGCCAAACACCATCCGCGCGGCTGAAACCTGCCGCGATGTTGTCAGTGCTGCCGCCATCGCGAGCAAGCTCGCTCCCACAGGGATTGGGTGGTGGATGCGCAATTGCTGTCTTGCACCGACCAAAGTGTGGGAGCGAGCTTGCTCGCGATGGCTGTGTGTCAGCCAGCATTGATCTTCAAAGCGTCTTGCATCAGCGGCATTCGGTCACGCGGGCCTTATGTGGTAGGCTTTCCCGGTTTGCACAGTGGGCGGTTGGAACCCGAATCTGCGGGTCGGCGTTTCCCGTCTCATTTGTTCGCCTCAGGAGTCCCCATGCGTTTGATCCAGATGTTCACCGCCGCCGCCATTGCGCTGGCCAGTACCTTTGCCATCGCCGACGACGCGGCCGACAAGGCTATCCGCAAGAGCCTGGAAAACCTTCAGCTCGAAGTGCCGATCGAAACCATCTCGGCCAGCCCCATGGCCGGCCTGTATGAGGTCAAGCTCAAGGGCAGCCGCGTGCTTTACGCCAGCGCCGACGGTCAGTACATCGTCCAGGGCAACCTGTTCGAGCTCAAGGACGGCAAGCCGGTCAATCTCACCGAGATGACCGAGCGCCAGGGCATTTCCAAGTTGATCAACGGCATTCCAGTCGCTGAAACCGTGGTCTATCCGGCGATTGGCGAAACCAAGTCGCACATCACCGTGTTCACTGACACCACCTGCCCGTATTGCCACAAGCTGCACGCCGAAGTACCGGAGCTGAACAAGCGCGGCATCGAAGTGCGCTATGTTGCGTTCCCGCGCCAGGGCCTGGGCTCGCCGGGCGATGAGCAGTTGCAGGCGGTCTGGTGCTCCAAGGACAAGAAAGCGGCCATGGACAAAATGGTCGATGGCAAGGAAATCAAGGCCGCCAAGTGCGAGAACCCGGTTTCCAAGCAGTTCGCCCTTGGCCAGTCCATTGGTGTGAACGGCACGCCGGCCATCGTTTTGGCCGACGGCCAGGTGATTCCGGGCTACCAGCCGGCGCCACAAGTCGCCAAACTGGCCCTGGGCGCAAAATGATCATGGGCGATCCGCTTCTGAAGATCACGGCTCGGCGAAAACCTTCGTCGGGCCGTTAAACACAAAGTCGCGTTGCTGCGCGGCTGTATTTCACGGCCGACCTTGCGTCGGCCGTTTCATGGGGAGTCAAGAGTGAATCCGGTCAAAGTAGGCATCTGTGGGTTAGGTACCGTCGGTGGCGGCACCTTCAACGTACTTCAGCGCAACGCCGAGGAAATTGCTCGTCGTGCCGGGCGTGGGATCGAAGTGGCACAAATTGCCATGCGCACGCCAAAGCCTCAGTTCCAGACGACCGGTATTGCGATTACCAACGATGTCTTCGAAGTGGCCACGAACCCTGAGATCGACATCGTCATAGAGCTGGTCGGCGGCTACACCGTTGCCCGTGAGCTGGTACTCAAGGCCATCGAGAATGGCAAGCATGTGGTCACCGCGAACAAGGCGCTTATCGCTGTTCACGGTAATGAAATTTTCGCCAAGGCCCGCGAGAAGGGCGTGATCGTGGCTTTCGAAGCCGCCGTGGCCGGTGGCATCCCGGTGATCAAGGCGATCCGCGAAGGCCTGTCGGCCAACCGCATCAACTGGGTCGCGGGGATCATCAACGGCACCGGCAACTTCATCCTCACCGAGATGCGCGAGAAGGGTCGCACCTTCGAAGACGTGCTCGCCGAAGCCCAGGCCCTGGGCTACGCAGAGGCTGATCCGACGTTCGACGTGGAAGGCATCGACGCAGCGCACAAGCTGACGATCCTGGCCTCCATTGCGTTCGGCATTCCGTTGCAGTTCGACAAGGCCTACACCGAAGGCATCACCAAGCTGACCACCGCTGACGTGAACTACGCCGAAGCCTTGGGCTATCGCATCAAGCACCTGGGCGTGGCACGCAGCACCGCCAATGGCATCGAGCTGCGCGTGCACCCGACCTTGATCCCGGCCGATCGCCTGATCGCCAACGTCAACGGCGTGATGAACGCGGTGATGGTCAACGGCGACGCCTCCGGCTCGACGCTGTTCTACGGCGCCGGTGCGGGCATGGAGCCGACTGCCTCTTCGGTGATCGCCGACCTGGTGGACGTGGTTCGCGCCATGACCTCGGACCCGGAAAACCGTGTGCCGCACCTGGCCTTCCAGCCAGACTCGCTGTCGGCTCACCCGATTCTTCCGATCGAGGCATGCGAAAGCTCCTACTACCTGCGCATCCAGGCCAAGGACCATCCAGGTGTGCTGGCCCAAGTGGCGAGCATCCTTTCGGAACGCGGCATCAACATCGAGTCGATCATGCAGAAGGAAGTCGAGGAACACGATGGCCTGGTGCCGATGATCCTGCTGACCCACCGTGTGGTCGAGCAGCGCATCAACGACGCGATTGCGGCGCTGGAAGCGCTCCAGGGTGTCGTTGGCCCGGTGGTCCGTATCCGCGTCGAACATTTGAATTAATTTAGCGGCAAGCGGTAAGTTGCAGGCTGCGAACGAAGGCAAACTTGCCTTTGAGTGTGTCGCCTGCAGCTTCAACGCTTGAAGCCCAAACCGAAGGTTTGCCCCATGCGCTATATCAGCACCCGCGGCCAGGCACCGGCCCTGAATTTCGAAGATGTCCTCCTGGCCGGCCTGGCCACGGACGGCGGTCTCTATGTGCCGGAAAACCTGCCGCGCTTCACCCAGGAAGAAATCGCTTCCTGGGCCGGCCTGCCGTATCACGAGCTGGCGTTCCGGGTCATGCGCCCGTTCGTCACCGGCAGCATCCCGGACGCCGATTTCAAGAAAATCCTCGAAGAGACCTATGGCGTCTTTTCCCACAACGCCATCGCACCGCTGCGTCAGCTCAACGGGAACGAATGGGTCATGGAGCTGTTCCACGGTCCCACCCTGGCGTTCAAGGACTTCGCCCTGCAGTTGCTCGGTCGCCTGCTGGACTACGTGCTGCAAAAGCGTGGCGAGCGTGTGGTGATCGTCGGTGCGACTTCTGGCGACACCGGTTCGGCGGCCATCGAAGGCTGCAAGCATTGCGAGAACGTCGACATTTTCATCCTACACCCGCACAACCGGGTCTCGGAAGTGCAACGTCGGCAGATGACGACGATTTTCGGCGATAACATCCACAACATCGCCATCGAAGGCAACTTCGATGACTGCCAGGAAATGGTCAAGGCCAGTTTCGCCGACCAGAGTTTCCTCAAGGGCACGCGGCTGGTGGCGGTAAACTCGATCAACTGGGCGCGGATCATGGCCCAGATCGTTTATTACTTCCATGCGGCCCTGCAATTGGGCGGCCCAGCTCGCTCCGTATCGTTCTCGGTACCGACCGGCAACTTCGGCGATATCTTCGCCGGCTACCTGGCGCGCAACATGGGCCTGCCGATCAATCAATTGATCGTCGCCACCAACCGCAACGACATCCTGCACCGCTTCATGAGCGGCAACCAGTACGTCAAGGAAACCCTGCACGCCACCCTGTCGCCGTCGATGGACATCATGGTGTCGTCGAACTTCGAACGCCTGCTGTTCGACCTGCACGGTCGCAATGGTGCGGCGATTGCCGGCCTGATGGACAGCTTCCGCCAGGGCGGCGGTTTCAGCGTCGAGCCTGAGCGCTGGACCGAAGCCCGCAAGTTGTTCGACTCCCTGGCCGTGGACGATGAGCAGACTTGCGAAACCATCGCCGAGGTGTTCGAGCAGAGCGGTGAGTTGCTCGATCCGCACACGGCCATCGGTGTCAGGGCCGCTCGTGAGTGCCGTCGTAGCCTGGACATCCCGATGGTGATCCTGGGCACGGCGCATCCGGTCAAGTTCCCGGAAGCCGTGGAGAAAGCCGGTGTAGGAAAAGCGCTTGAACTACCTGCACATCTTTCTGATTTGTTTGAGCGAGATGAGCGTTGCACCGTGTTGCCCAACGACTTGAAGGCTGTGCAGGCCTTTGTCAGCCAGCATGGCAACCGCGGCAAGCCGCTCTGAGCGCGTAAACCTGTCACATTTTGAAGCCCGTCTCCTGACGGGCTTTCTTGTTTCTGCATGCCAAACTGGTCGGGTTTTCGCCCTTGGAGGAACGGGCGAGTCATCTCGAAGGAAATGCAGATGTCGTTTTTTAGCAAAGGCAAGCCAGCCTTGGGCTGGGTAATGGGCCTGGCCCTGATGTACTGGGCGCAAGGGGGCGATGCGGCGCAGTTGGCGGCTTTCGAAACGCCGCCGTTCAATCCTGGCGAGCGGCTGGTATTGGATGCGCAGGAATTGAAGTGGATCAAGGATAACCCCCGCGTCATCGTGGCCACGATGCAGTTTCCGTTGTACCTGTTCAAGGATGAGCTGGGGCAGTGGAGCGGTCTGAACCACGACATTCTCCAACGCATTACGCAAATGACGGGCCTTGAGTTCGTGCATCGGGAGTCGTTCTCCCCCGGCGAGTTGCTGACGCTGCTGGAAAACAGCGAAGCCGACATGACGACCCTCCTGGCGATGAATGACGAACGCAGGGATTTCCTGAGTTTCAGCCATGCATTTGGTGGCTCGGGCTGGGTATTTGTTGGCCGTGACGGAGAATCGATCCTCCATTCGCTGGAGCAGCTGGAAGGGAAGGTCCTGGCGTTGCCGGCGCGGCATGCCTTGGAAGCGGAGATCAGGCGCGACTACCCGGCCATCAAATTGCGCACGACCAAGACCTATGGCGAAGCGCGGGCATTGGTCGAGAGCCGGGAAGCCTATGCCACCATCGAAAATGAAACCGGGGTGCATCTCTATCCGGCGGGTCAATTGCAAGTAGGCAGGGGCCTGGAGGGCAAGTGGGAACCCGATTACCTCGCGGTACGCCAAGACCTGACCGTGCTGCTGGGTATCTTGAATAAAGCGCTGGAAGCCTTCCCGGCCAAGGACATGCGCGCGCTGCGTTCCAAATGGGTGGCCGGTATCACACCCGTCCAGGCGCCATCGATCTGGGAGCGGGTGTCCCGCTGGGGTTACTGGTGCGTGGTCGTGGTCGTGGTGTTCGGCCTCCTGTCCCTGCTATGGAACCGCCGCCTGCAGATACAGATCGATCAGCGCCTCAAGGCCGAGGCGATCCTCAAGGACCAGTTGATGCTCCAGCGGGCCTTGATGGATGCCATTCCCGACCCGATTTTCATCCGGGATCTGGAAGGGCGCCTGATCATGTGCAACAAAAGCTACGAGGACCAGTTTGCGACCCGCTTCGAAAAGCTGCGGGGCACGCGGCTGACAGATTCGGCGGCATTCCCACCGGCCACCGCCGAGTTGCTCCATGGGGAGGTGATGGAGCAATTGCGCACCGGCCAGTCTCGGTTCGTCGACCGGCAATTGATGTTCAGCAGCGGCTTGCGGGAAATCTATCATTGGTCGGTACCCTTTTATGGAGCCGACGGGCAGTTACGCGGCATTCTGGGGGGCTGGACCGATGCCGGGCGTCGGTGGCGCCGTTGCGACAAGTTGATGGCCTGACGCCGACCGTCACCACGCCAAGGTTTCAAGAAAAGGCTGTTGTTTGCCTGTCATATTGGGCGCGCATGCTCGGTTGAACAGGTTGAAGGCGTGCCGGTTCGGTGCGCTGACGAACTTTCTGCTGCGGCTCACGGTCACTTACTGTGAACATGCAGTTGTTTTCGGACTATTGAAGGGTGAGCGAATGGAAAGTATCAGCCTATTGCTGGGTGAGGCTTTGAGCCCGTATCAGGTCACGCTGACTCCCTCCGGCGCCAAGGGCGAATGCCTGGTGACGCTGAAGAATGCCTCCGGGGCCATCATGGTCGAGCGAGTGTTCAATCAGGCCCAATTGACCGACAAGCGTCAGTTGACGGATGTGGTCGATGGCCTGCATCGCGATGTGCTGATTGCCGAGGGGCGCCTGGAGCCCTGTGTGATTGCGGCGCTGCGCAATCTGGCGCGCGACAAGGTCATGGTCGGGGCGAATTGACTGGGGTTTTGTGGGAACCTTCCTACGTCCTGATGAGTCAGACTCTTTACCAACAAGAGCGAGCATTGTGCTCCGGTGCTTGTCGCTTGTTGTACGGACCATGAGTGGTCACGTTTAACCCCGAGTCGTCTCCCCACTTCTCGGGGTTTCTTTTTGCCTGGCTTTTGTGGTTTTAGCGTGGTTTGTCAGGTGTTGGCGCCGTTGTGGGAGCAAAGCTTGCTCGCGAGGCGGCCCGACAGCCGGCCTGATTCTCCCGGATGAAGCCAAGCTTAATGTGGGAGCGAGCTTGCTCGCGATTGCGGTGTGTCAGTCAGCATCAAATCGATTGAACGGACGCTATCGCGAGCAAGCTCGCTCCCACAGTTTGATCTTCAGTGACTGCCCGTTGCGGTGTGTCAAATGGCCCCGTCACTGCGCAGCTTGGCGATCTGCTGTGCATCGTAGCCAAGTTCGCCGAGCACTTGTGCGTTGTGTTCACCCAGCGCCGGCCCGACCCATTCGGAGGTGCCCGGGGTGTCGGAGAGCTTCGGTACGATCCCCGGCATCTTGAATGCCTTGCCGTCGGGCAACTTGGCCTGCAGGAACATTTCACGGGCCAGGAACTGCGGGTCGCTGAACATATCCTCGGCGCTGAAGATCCGACTGGCCGGCACTCCGGCCTGGTTCAGTTGGTCGATAACGCTGTCGAGCGGCAGCGAGTTGACCCAGCGATCGATGACGCCGTACAGCTCGTCACGGCGGCTGTCACGGCCATCGTTGCTGGCCAGTTGTGGGTCATTGGCCAGGTCGTCACGGCCGATGATCTGCATGAAGCGCTTGAAGATCGCGTCGCCGTTGGCCCCAATCTGCACGTGCTTGCCGTCAGCGCTGGTGTGGATGGACGAGGGGGTGATGCCGGGCATGATATTGCCGGTGCGCTCGCGGATGAAGCCGAACACGTCGAACTCCGGCACCATGCTTTCCATCATGGCGAAAATCGCCTCGTACAAGGCCACGTCCACCACTTGCCCGGTTCCGCCATTGATCTCGCGGTGACGTAGGGCCATCAATGCGCCGATCACGCCCCAGAGCGCGGCGATGGAGTCGCCGATGGAAATCCCGGTGCGCACCGGCGGGCGGTCTTCGAAGCCGGTGATGTAGCGCAGGCCGCCCATGGACTCGCCCACCGCACCAAACCCCGGTTGATCTTTCATCGGCCCGGTCTGGCCGAAGCCCGAAAGCCGCACCATCACCAGTTTCGGGTTCAGTGCGTGCAATACATCCCAGCCCAGGCCGAGCTTTTCCAGTACGCCGGGGCGGAAATTCTCGATCAGGATATCGGCTTCGCCAATCAGTTTTTTCAGGATCGCCAGGCCTTCAGGGTGCTTGAGGTTCAAGGTCAGGGACTTCTTGTTGCGAGCCTGGACGAACCACCACAGCGAGGTGCCTTCGTACAGCTTGCGCCACTTGCGCAGGGGGTCGCCGCCGTCGGGCGATTCGACCTTGATGACTTCGGCACCGAATTCACCGCAGATGCGCGAGGCGAAGGGCCCGGCGATCAAGGTGCCGAGTTCGATGACTTTGACACCGGCAAGGGGTTTGGCAGTAAGCGACATGACAGATCCTGTAGGACAAAGGCAGAACGAATAGAGCGTTTTATCATAGGCCAAGGTCAGTCGCCGCAGGTTGATGGTCGGCAATTCGTGGATTGCCCGCGTCATCGGTTAGACTTGCCGCCTTTCCTCGTATCAAGAAGCCCGTTCATGGCCCAGCCGTCCACGACTTACAAGTTTGAACTGAACCTCACCGATCTCGACCGCAATGTGTATGAGAATGTGAAGCAGACCATCGCCCGCCACCCTTCGGAAACCGAAGAGCGCATGACTGTGCGCCTGCTGGCTTACGCGTTCTGGTACAACGAGCTGCTGGCGTTTGGTCGTGGTCTGTCAGACGTCGACGAGCCTGCGCTGTGGGAAAAAAGCCTGGATGACCGTGTGCTGCACTGGATCGAAGTCGGCCAGCCGGATGCCGATCGCCTGACCTGGTGCTCGCGCCGGACCGAGCGCACCAGCCTGCTGGCTTACGGCAGCCTGCGGGTCTGGGAAGGCAAGGTGATCCCGGCGGTCAAGAACCTGAAAAACGTCAACATCGCCGCGGTGCCCCAGGAAGTGCTAGAAACCCTGGCCCAGGACATGCCCCGGGTGATCAAGTGGGATGTGATGATCAGCGAGGGCACGATTTTCGTGACCGACGACCGTGGCCAGCATGAAGTCCAGCTGCAATGGTTGCTGGGCGAGCGTGGTTGAGCCATTGACCCGGTATTGAATGAGCCATTGTGGGAGCGAGCTCTCCTTGCCACAATCTTCACGATTTCCAGAGAAAACTTTGTCACCCCATGCGCATAGAACCCCGCCAACTGCCCGACACCCTGCCATTCCTCGGTGACCTGCCGCCCCTGTTGACCCGCCTGTACGCAGCGCGTGGCGTGCAGTCCGAGGCTGAACTGGACAAGAGTCTGGCGCGCTTGATTCCCTTCCAGCAGCTCAAGGGGATCGACGCCGCGGTGGATCTGCTGGTGACGGCGCTGGAGCAACGCCAGCGCATCCTGATCGTGGGCGACTTCGATGCCGATGGCGCGACCGCCAGCACCGTGGGCATGCTCGGGCTGCGCCTGCTCGGTGCGGCCCATGTCGATTACCTGGTGCCCAATCGCTTCGAATATGGCTACGGGCTGACCCCGGAAATCGTCGAAGTCGCCCTGGCTCGCGAACCGCAGTTGCTGATCACTGTGGATAACGGTATTTCCAGCGTGGAAGGCGTGGCGGCGGCGAAAGCGGCGGGACTTCAGGTGCTGGTCACCGACCACCACTTGCCCGGCCTCGAGCTGCCGGCAGCCGATGCCATTGTCAATCCGAACCAGCCGGGCTGCGAGTTTCCGAGCAAGGCCTTGGCCGGTGTCGGCGTCATTTTTTATGTGCTGATGGCCCTGCGGGCGCGTCTGCGCAGCCTGGGGTGGTATGCCAGCACACCTCAGCCGAACATCGGCGAATTGCTCGACCTGGTGGCCCTGGGCAGCGTGGCCGACGTGGTGCCCCTGGACGCGAATAACCGGATCCTGGTGCACCAGGGCCTGGAACGGATTCGCGCCGGACGTGCCCGGCCCGGCATCAAGGCTATTCTGGAAGTGGCCAAGCGCGATGCGTCACGGATTACCTCCACCGACCTTGGTTTTATCCTCGGGCCGCGTCTGAATGCGGCAGGGCGCCTGGACGACATGAGCCTGGGCATCGAATGCCTGCTCACCAACGATCCGGCCCTGGCGCGGGAGATGGCGGCGCAACTGGACGGCATGAACCAGGACCGCAAGTCCATCGAGCAGGGCATGCAGCGCGAAGCCCTGGCCCAGCTCAAGGACCTGCCGGTGGAGTCGATGCCATTCGGTTTGTGCCTGTTCGATCCGCAGTGGCACCAGGGGGTCATCGGCATTCTCGCCTCGCGGATGAAAGAGCGCTATTTCCGTCCGACCATTGCTTTTGCCGATGCCGGGGACGGTTTGCTCAAGGGCTCGGGTCGCTCGGTGCCGGGCTTTCACATTCGCGATGCGCTGAGCGTGGTGGCGGCGCAGCATCCCACCCTGATCAGCAAGTACGGCGGTCACGCCATGGCGGCGGGGCTGACGCTGCCGGAGGCTAATTTTCCGTTGTTCGCCGAAGCGTTCGATGCGGAAGTGCGCCGGCAGTTGCGCGAAGAAGACCTGACCGGCCGGCTGTTGTCGGATGGCACCCTGGCGGTGGAGGAGTTCCACCTGGAGCTGGCCCGGGCACTGCGCCACGCCGGCCCCTGGGGCCAGCATTTTCCTGAGCCGATGTTCCACGGCCTGTTCCAGTTGGTCGAACAGCGCGTGGTGGGCGAACGGCACCTGAAGGTCATCCTCAAGAGCGAGTGCGGCTCGGTGAAGCTCGATGGCATCGCCTTTGGCATCGACCGCGAGATCTGGCCCAACCCTACCGTGCGCTGGGTGGAACTGGCCTACAAGCTCGACCTCAACGAGTTCCGCGGCCAGGAAACGGTGCAGTTGATGATTGCCCATATCGAGCCGCGGTAGCCGATACGCCGATCGGCCTTTGTGGCGAGGGTCGCCTTAAGTGAACTGCAGTGCGCCACACCGTCGGTTTTTAAGTTCTGAACCCTCCGTCCTTGCGGGTTGTCGACTAGGCTCTAAGCACTGCTTGATAGCCCTTGTGACGTCTTGTCGAATTTTTTGCCCGCGGGGGCGGGTGTTGCACCTTTTGTCACTCGTCGACTTTTCAAACAGAACCCTGGAGCCTGCCCACTGATTCGAGAGGTGCCCCATGAGTCTGCTGCTGGAACCCTATACCCTTCGCCAATTGACCCTGCCCAATCGCATCGCGGTATCGCCGATGTGCCAGTATTCGAGCACCGATGGCCTGGCCAACGATTGGCACCTGGTGCACTTGGGCAGCCGTGCCGTGGGCGGTGCCGGCCTGGTGTTCACCGAAGCCACCGCCGTCACCGCCGACGGTCGCATCACCGCCCAGGACCTGGGGCTGTGGAATGATGAACAGATCGAACCCTTGCAACGCATCACCCGGTTCATCACCGCCCAAGGGGCCGTGCCGGGCATACAACTGGCCCATGCCGGACGCAAGGCGAGCACCTGGCGACCCTGGCTGGGCAAGCATGGCAGCGTAAAACCGGCGGACGGCGGCTGGGTTCCGGTCGGCCCGTCGCCGATTGCCTTCGACCCGCAACACACCCCGCCGGTGCAGTTGGACGAAGGGCAGATCGCCGATGTGATCCAGGCCTTCGTGGATTCGGCCAAGCGCGCCCTCACGGCCGGCTTCAAAGTGGTCGAGGTTCACGCTGCCCATGGTTATCTGCTGCATCAATTCCTCTCGCCGTTGAGCAATCAGCGCCGCGATCAATACGGCGGCTCGTTCGAGAATCGCATCCGCCTGGTGCTGCAAGTCACCGAAGCGGTGCGGGCCGTATGGCCTGAAGAACTGCCGGTGTTCGTTCGCGTTTCCGCCACCGATTGGGTCGAGGACGGGTGGAACCCGGACGAAACCGTGGAGCTGGCGCGGCGATTCAGGGCCCTGGGGGTGGATTTGATCGACGTGTCATCGGGTGGCACGGCGGCCAATGCGGAAATTCCCACCGGCCCGGGTTACCAGACACGCTTTGCCGAGCGGGTGCGCAAGGAGTCGGAAATCGCCACCGGCACCGTCGGCATGATCACCGAACCGGCCCAGGCCGAACACATCCTGCGCACCTGCCAGGCCGATATCATCTTCCTGGCGCGCGAATTGTTGCGCGATCCGTACTGGGCCCTGCATGCCGATGATGACCTGGGCGGCCGCAAGGCCACGTGGCCGGCGCAGTACCAGCGGGCAACGCATCGGGACCAGCCGATTCATGAGTCGGATTTGCGCGATTGAGTGCTTGGTAAAACAAAAAGCCCCGGTCGTCATTGGCCGGGGCTTTTTGTTTGTTTGAAAAAAATTGGTGCTTGTACCGGCCTCATCGCGAGCAGGCTCGCTCCCACAGTGGATCTGTTGTGTGGCGTGGATAGCGTTCACAACAAGGCTCAATGTGGGAGCGAGCCTGCTCGCGAAGGCGTCATCCCTGACGCAGCAGGGCTCAGGGATATTTGCGCTTATCCGGCGCTGGCGGGAAGTACTGGTACAACCAGGTCTCGCTCAAGGTGCGGTCCTTGGTGCGAATGAACAGGCGCATCTGCACCGGCTCCACACTGTCGTCGGTCGGGTACCAGTCGAAGGTGATGCGGTAGCCCTTGATTGCATCCATCACCAGCACGTTGAAGTCCTTCACTTCACCGTGGGAGCAGGTCACCACCGGTTCGATGGCGGTGCCCGGCGGCAGTTGGTCGAGGCCGCCGCCGCTGAAGTCCACGGCAAAACGACGGGCCCAGACGGTCGGGTAATGCTCGCCCGGGGCCCAGCCTTCGATGAAACCGCCCATGCCTGAGCGGGTGGCGTCGACGTGGGCCAGGTCCGTGCTGACTGGCGGCAGCGCGCTCCAGTAGAGCTTGTAGCCATAGTTCAGCGAGTCGCCGGCGGCCACCGGTTTTTTCGGTGTCCAGAACGCGACAATGTTGTCCAGGGTTTCGCCGGTGGTAGGAATCTCCAGCAGGTCGACCGAGCCTTCGCCCCAGGCCGTCGTCGGTTCGACCCACAGGCTTGGGCGCTTGCTGTACCAGTCCACGGTGTCCTGGTAGCTGGCAAAGTCGTGGTCGGTCTGTACCAGGCCGAATCCTTTCGGGTCCTTGTCGGCGAAGGCGTTGAATTGCAGGGTGGCGGGGTTGTTCAACGGACGGCACACCCATTCGCCGTTGCCGCGCCACATGGCCAGCCGGTCGGAATCGTGGATTTGCGGGTGAATGGTGTCGCACATGCGCCGTTCGACGGTGCCACAGCTGAACATGCTGGTCATGGGCGCGATACCCAGTTGATCGATGGCGGTACGGGCATTGATGTGCGCGTCGATCTCCATCACCACCCGGGTCGGCTGGCAATCGATGTCAAACCGATAGGCACCGGTGGCGCTGGGGGAGTCGAGCAGGGCATAGACCACGAACCGGGTGCTGTTCTTTTCCGGGGTTTCGAACCAGAACTTGGTGAAGTCCGGGAACTCCTCACGCTTCTTCGCATAGGTGTCGATGGCCAGGCCGCGGGCCGACAGCCCGTACTGGCCGCTGGCATCCACGGCGCGGAAGTAGCTGGCCCCCAGAAACGAAACGATGTCGTGCCGGTCCAGCTCCGGCGCCTTGAAGACGCGGAAGCCGGCGAAACCCAGGTCACCCTTCAATTGCGCGGTGTTGACCGTGGTTTTCTGATAGTTGAACAGTTCCGGGCGGAAGTGCACCTCACGGGCCATACGCGTCTTCGGATCGACGCTGTACATGCGCACCGGCTGCTTGAAGCCCATGCCAACATGGAAGAACTGCGCGTCCAGTTGCCGCCCGTCGAGGTCATTCCACAGCGAGTGGTTGACGTCGTACTGGATGGCGTTGAACTGCAACGGCGACATCTGGGCCAAGGTTTCTGGCAGGACTTGCTTGGTGTCGACATAGCGGCTCTCGGCCAGCCGCCGGGCTTGATCTTTCAAACCGTTGAAGTCGAAAGGACGGGCTTCGCCGTCGGCGGTCTGATCGGCGGCCCAGGCGCGTGCGGCCATGAGCCCGGAGGCCGATAGCCCAGTGTAGGCGGCGAAGGCCATGGAGGCCTTGAGCAGATTCCTGCGGTGCATAAATACAACCTTTCTCGAAACAGTCCCGAGCCGATCCTGGCAACAGAGACTGATAAGGGAGTTCGGACATGCCTTTGGCCAAACGCGACGAACGTTAGAACAGATGCCTGAGAGCTGGATCGGTTCACCGAGGCGCAAAATCATAGGGGAAATACGGGCTTTGAGAGCAAGGAAAGCGTGGCTTGGTCAAATTTTCTTACAGTTATTTCTTTTTTTATGTCGATTTCGATTTTTTTTGACTAATTACTCTAAAACTCCCTTTTCACGCTTTGAATCCTCCCTATTCTTTAGCGTGATAGGCGATCTGGCCCGGATTCAGACGGCGCTATCAGGTCAACCTCGACGTAAGAAGGACAACTCATGACAAAAATACAGGGCATTACCGAAATGCTGGGGATCTTTCCAGGCCTGACCAACCCGCGCAGGACACGCCGGCTCAGCCTGGAAGAATTGAGACTGGTGGAGCGCTATCGGGAGTTGTCGGAAAACGACCGCATTGCCATGCGCTATCTGGTGGATGCGATGCGCAGTGTTTCGCGGTTTTGAAGCGTGGCGCAGGTGAGCGGCCGGGGCGGGGAGCACCGGCCGGCGTTACTCCACCGACCAGTCCTGGGGACGTTCGGTGCGCTGGTGCAGTATCCGCAGGACCTGCAGTTGTCCATGCTTGAGCCGGTAGGGGGCTACGAATGGGTAGCGCGTCAGTACCAGCTCTCGAATATCAGGAGCGACTGACGGACGCCCCGAGCCGGGAAAGCGTTGCAGTTGGCGCAGTGTCTCCAGGATGGCGCTGATGACATCATCGGCGCCTTCTGCACCGATGACGCTTTGGTAATGTTCGTGGATCGAGTCGAGGTCACTCTGTGCTTTGTCGGTCAGTACGATGCTCGGCACGTTTTGCCCACTTAGCCTTCACGGCGTCCAGATCGGTCAGGTTTCCAGCGTCGGCATCGGCTATGCCTTCGCTGATGGCTTGCAGATGCCAGGATTCGGCCTCCACATATCGGACCAATGCACGCTTGAGGTGATACTGACGGTCGCGGTCGGTGGCGGCAGCCAGCAAGTCCAGCTGTTGGGCCAGACCTTCTTCCACACGAAAGGACAAAACGGGCGAGGCCATGGCTGATCTCCAGGGTGTATACGTTGTAGACACCCTAGGTGCTGTCAGGATTTCCGTCAACCGGCGAGCGTGCACCGATCGACGAAAACCTTAGCAGGACGAACGCAGGGCAAGCGCAAGCATGTGTTGCCAAGGTTGTCTTGTCGTCAATGCTTGAACATCACATGCCGCACTACCGTGTAATCCTCCAGTCCATACATGGACATGTCCTTGCCATAGCCGGAACGTTTCTGACCGCCATGGGGCATTTCGCTGACGAGCATGAAGTGGGTATTCACCCAGGTGCAGCCATATTGCAGGCGTGCCGACAGACGATGGGCTCGGCCGATGTCGGCGGTCCATACCGATGAGGCCAGGCCGTAGTCCGAATCGTTGGCCCACGCCAGCACTTGTGCCTCGTCGAGGAACGGCGTGACGGACACCACAGGCCCGAAGACTTCCCGACGGACGATTTCGTCATCCTGCTGGGCGTCGGCCAACACCGTCGGCTCGAAGAAGAACCCGTTGCCGTCCACGGCCTTGCCGCCGGTGATCAGGCGAATATGCGGCTGGGCAATGGCCCGTTCGACAAAACCGGCCACGCGGTCGCGGTGCTGGGCGGTGATCAGTGGGCCCATCTCGGTGTCTGGCGCGGTTTGCGGGCCGTACTTGATACTGCCCACCGCGGCGCCGAGCTTCTCGACGAACTGGTCGTAGATGCCTTGCTGGGCATAGATGCGGCAGGCGGCGGTGCAGTCCTGGCCGGCGTTGTAGAAACCGAAGGTACGGATGCCTTCCACGGCCGCGTCAATGTCGGCGTCGTCGAAAATGATCACCGGGGCCTTGCCGCCCAGCTCCATGTGCATGCGCTTGACGCTGTCGGACGTGCTGGAAATGATGTTCGAGCCGGTGGCGATGGAGCCGGTCAGCGACACCATGCGCACTTTCGGGTGGGTGACCAGCGGGTTGCCGACGGTTTGCCCACGACCGAATATCACGTTGAGCACGCCTGCTGGGAAAATTTCCGACGCCAGTTCTGCCAGGCGCAGCGCGGTCAGCGGAGTCTGCTCCGATGGCTTGAGCACCACGGTATTACCGGCGGCCAGGGCCGGGGCGATTTTCCAGGCGACCATCATCAACGGGTAGTTCCACGGCGCGATGGAGGCGATGACGCCCACCGGGTCGCGGCGGATCATCGAGGTATGCCCCGGCAGGTATTCACCGCCCGCCGAACCACTCATGCAGCGGCTGGCGCCGGCAAAGAAACGGAACACGTCAGCAATCGCCGGGATCTCGTCATTCAGTGCGGCGCTCAAGGGTTTGCCGCAGTTGTCCGACTCCAGCTTCGCCAGTTCCTCGCCGTGGGCTTCGATGGCATCGGCCAGCTTGAGCAGCAACAGCGAACGGTCCTTGGGCGGCACTTGCGACCAAGACTCGAAGGCGGTGTCGGCGGCGCGCACGGCGGCATCGACCTGGGCCTCGCTGGCTTCATTGATTTCCACCAGCACCCGGCCCAGCGCCGGGTTGAACACCGCTTGGCCAGGGCCTTCGCCGTTCACCAGGTGGCCGTTGATCAGCAGTTTGGTTTGCATAGCATTGTCCTCATCGAAGCAGTCTTGTGTCTGCTGGAACCGATCCCTGTGGGAGCGAGCTTGCTCGCGATAACGGTCTTACAGTCGACATCTGTGTTGAATATTTGTCAGTCATCGCGAGCAAGCTCGCTCCCACAAAAAGCCCTTCTACTTCCCGCCGCTACCGGCCACGCTCTCTCCGCCTCGGGTCAGGTAATACGCGCCCAATATCGGCAACATCGTGACCATCATCACCAGCATTGCCACCACGTTGGTCACTGGTACATCGCGAGGGCGGCTGAGTTGGTTGAGCAGCCACAGCGGCAGCGTGCGTTCGTGGCCGGCGGTGAAGGTGGTGACGATGATCTCGTCGAATGACAGCGCAAACGCCAGCATTCCGCCGGCCAGCAACGCCGAGCCGAGGTTGGGCAAGATGATGTAGCGAAAGGTCTGCCAACCGTCGGCCCCCAGGTCCATCGAAGCCTCGATCAGGCTGTGGGAGGTACGGCGCAGGTGGGCGATGACGTTGTTGTAGACGATCACCACGCAAAAAGTGGCATGGCCGACGATGATGGTGAACATGCCGGGCTCGATGCCCAGGGTCTTGAAGGTCGCCAGCAGCGCAATGCCGGTGATGATGCCCGGCAAGGCAATCGGCAGGATCAGCATCAGCGAAATGCCTTGCTTGCCGAAGAAATCGCGCCGGTACAGCGCCGCCGAGGCCAGCGTGCCAAGCACCATGGCGATCAGCGTGGCGATGGCTGCGACCTGCAACGACAGCTTGATCGCCTCCAGCACATCCGGGCGCGCGAAGGCGACGCTGAACCACTTCAGGGTCAGGCCCTTGGGCGGGAAGCTGAACGCGGCGTCCTCGGTATTGAAGGCGTAGAGGAAGATGATCAGGATCGGGAAATGCAGGAACACCAGCCCGCCCCACGCCGCGATCCGCAAGCCCCACGAGGCCCGGTCTTGAGAGTCAGAGTGCATCGAAAGCCCCCAGGCGCTTGACGATAGACAGGTAGATGGCGATCAGCACGATGGGCACCAGGGTGAACGCCGCGGCCATGGGCATGTTGCCGATGGCGCCTTGCTGGGCGTAGACCATGCTGCCGACGAAGTAGCCCGGCGGGCCCACCAGTTGCGGCACGATGAAATCCCCCAGGGTCAGCGAGAAGGTGAAGATCGAGCCGGCGGCGATGCCGGGGATCGACAGCGGCAGGATCACCTGCATGAACGTCTGGTGTGGCCTGGCGCCCAGGTCTGCCGAGGCTTGCAGCAGCGATGGCGGCAGACGCTCCAGGGACGCTTGGATCGGCAGGATCATGAACGGCAGCCAGATGTAGACGAATACCAGAAAACGCCCCAGGTGTGAGGTGGACAAGGTGCTGCCACCCACGCCCGGGATTCCCAGCACGAACTGCAACACCGGCCCCAGGCCCAGGTGCTGGACGAACCACTGCGCCACGCCACCCTTGGCCAGCAGCAGCGTCCAGGCATAGGCCTTGACGATATAGCTGGCCCACATCGGCAGCATCACCGCGATGTAGAAAAACGCCTTGGTCTTGCCACTGGTGTAGCGCGCCATGTAGTAGGCAATCGGGAACGCGACGATGGCGCTGGCGATGGACACCGCTATCGCCATGCTCAGGGTGCGCAAAATGATGTCGAAGTTCGACGGCTGGAACAGCGCCGCGAAATTCGCCAGGGTCAGGTCCGGCGTGACCGCCATGGTGAAGTCGTCGAAGGTGTAGAAACCCTGCCACAGCAAGGTCAGCAGCGAGCCCAGGTAGATCGCGCCGAACCAGATAAGCGGTGGCACCAGCAACATCGACAGGTACAGGTTGGGGCGCCGGTACAGCAGGTTGGAAAATCGTCGCAACGGTGAACCGGGTGTGGGCGTTTGAGCGATGGCCAGGGTGTTCATCTCACACCTCGCCACTGACAGTGTCGTGCAGCGCGACCATCGCCTCCCGCGCCCAGCGTACGCTCAGGTGCTGGCCGGTCTGGTGCTGGGCTGTGTTGTCGAGCCACTGGGTGTTGGCCTGGCTGAGGTTCAGGGTCTGGCCGTTGGCAAGTTTCAACTCGTAGCGTGTGGCGCTGCCCTGGTACTGAATGTCGTGCAGCAGGCCGTGGACTTCGATCTCACCGCTGGCCAGCGGACCTTCGGCGAAACGCACGTGTTCCGGGCGAATCGAGAACGGTTGTGGATAACCGCTCAGTTCCCGGGCCAGCTCGCCACGGATCACGTTGGAGGTGCCGACGAATTCGGCGACGAAGGTGGTCGCCGGTTTCATGTACAGGTTGCGTGGGGTATCGACTTGTTCGATGCGGCCCTTGTTGAACACCGCCACGCGGTCGGACATCGACAGCGCTTCGGTCTGGTCGTGGGTGACGAAAATGAAGGTGATGCCCAACTGGCGTTGCAGCTTCTTCAATTCGCCCTGCATTTGCTCACGCAGCTTCAGGTCGAGGGCGCCCAAGGGTTCATCGAGCAGCAACACCCGCGGGCGATTGACCAGCGCGCGGGCCAAGGCCACGCGTTGGCGCTGGCCGCCGGAGAGCTGCACCGGCTTGCGTTCGCCGTAGCCGCCCAGGGCAACCATCTCCAGCGCTTCGTCAGCGCGCTGGATGCGCTCGGCCTTGGCGACGCCTTTGACTTTCAGACCGTAGGCCACGTTGTCGCGCACGTTCATATGGGGGAAGAGGGCGTAATCCTGGAACACCGTGTTGACGTCCCGTTGGTACGGCGCAAGCCCGGTGGCCTCTTCGCCGTGGATGCGGATCGATCCGGCACTGGGTTGTTCGAACCCGGCGATCAGTCGCAGGCAGGTGGTCTTGCCCGAACCGGACGGGCCCAGCATGGAAAAGAACTCGCCGTCCTGGATGTCGATGCAAACCCGGTCAACGGCCTTCACATCGCCGAACTGACGGGATACCTGGGTGAATTGGACTGCAAGCGTCATGGTGCGGGGCTCCAAAAAGTGCGACTTCTATTGGATCGTGGGTGGGTTGCCGTGCACCAGACCTGTGAGAGCAACGCTATGGGAGCAAAGCTTGCTCGCGATACAGGCGCCTCGGTTCCCCGGGAGACCGCATCATCTTCATCGCGGGCAAGCCTTGCTCCCACACAGTGAACTACACCGACTGATTGGGCTTAGCGCCCGCCCATGATCGCAATGTAGTCCTGGGTCCAGCGGCTGTACGGCACGAACTTGCCGCCCTCGGCCTGTGGGGTTTTCCAGAAGGCGATCTTGTCGAACTGATCGAAACCGTTGGTCTTGCAGCCTTCGGCGCCCAGCAGTTCGCTGCCCTTGCACGCCGCGGGCACCGCCGGCAACGAGCCGAACCACGCCGCCACGTCACCCTGGACTTTCGGTTGCAGCGACCAGTCCATCCACTTGTACGCGCAGTTGGGGTGCTTGGCCTCGGCGTGCAACATCGTGGTGTCGGCCCAGCCGGTGGCGCCTTCTTTCGGAATGGTCGAGGCGATCGGTTGCTTCTCGTTCATCAGGCCGTTGACCTGATATGGCCAGGCGCCAGAGGCCACCACGCCTTCGTTCTTGAAATCGCTCATCTGCACGGTGGTGTCGTGCCAGTAGCGGTGGATCAGCGGCTGCTGGGCCCGCAGCAATTCCAACACGGCCTTGTACTGGGCTTCGTCGAGTTGGTATGGGTCCTTGATGCCCAGCTCAGGCTTGGCGGTCTTGAGGTAGAGCGCCGCGTCGGCGATGTAGATCGGGCCATCGTAGGCTTGCACGCGGCCTTTGTTCGGCTTGCCGTCGGGCAGGTTCTGGGCGCTGAACAGCACGCTCCAACTGGCGGGCGCCTGCTTGAACACGTCGGTGTTGTACATCAGCACGTTCGGGCCCCACTGGTACGGGGTGCCGTAGGTCTGCTGGTTGACCACGTACCACGGTGCATCCTTGAGGCGCGGGTCGAGGTTTTTCCAGTTGGGGATCAGCGCGGTGTTGATCGGCTGCACGCGCTTGCCGGCAATCAGCCGCAACGAGGCGTCGCCCGAGGCGGTGACCAGGTCGTAGCCGCCCTTGGTCATCAGGCTGACCATTTCGTCGGACGTAGCGGCAGTTTTCACATTGACCTTGCAACCGGTTTCCTTCTCGAAACCGGTGACCCAATCGTAGGCCTTGTCGCTTTCGCCGCGTTCGATGTAACCCGGCCAGGCGACGATATCCAGTTGGCCCTCACCGGCGCCAACGGCCTTGAGCGGTTCGGCGGCCTGGAGGCTGACGCTGGTCAGCAGCGCCGTGGTGATTGCACTGAGCAATACGGTCTTGTGCGCGTACATGGAAATCCCTCTTGCTTTAATTATGGTCGGGGCAGTGTTCGAACAGAGTGAAGCGCCATGGATGGCCTGTTATTAGAGTAGTGCTGTTATCTACAGATGCTGGCCGTGGCGGGCCATGATGTGGCGCACCACGCTGTAGTCCTGGAGCGAATCGCTGGACAGGTCTTTGCCGTAGCCCGAACGTTTCAGGCCGCCGTGGGGCATTTCGCTGACCAGCATGAAATGGCTGTTGATCCAGGTGCAGCCGTATTGCAGCCGCGCCGCCACTTGCATGGCCTTGTCGAGGTTCTGGGTCCATACCGAAGAAGCCAGGCCGTATTCGGAATCGTTGGCCCAGTCCACCGCCTGGCTGAGTTCGTCGAAGCGGGTCACGGTGACGACCGGGCCGAACACTTCGCGCTGGACGATTTCATCGCTTTGCTTGCAGCCGGCCAGCAGCGTGGGTTGGTAGTAGAAACCGGCGCCGGAATGCACCGCCGCGCCGGTAATGCGTTCGATGTGTGGCTGGCCGAGGGCGCGCTCGACAAAACTGGCGACCCGGTCGCGCTGGCGGGTGCTGATCAGCGGGCCGATCTCATTGTCGGCGTCGCGCTTGCCGGCAAAGCGCAGGCTGCTGACCGCCGCGCCGAGTTCGGCCACCAGGCGGTCGTGAATTGCGCCTTGGGCGTAGATCCGACACGCCGCCGTGCAATCCTGCCCGGCGTTGTAATAACCATAGGTGCGCACGCCTTCGACCACGGCCTGGATGTCGGCGTCGTTGCACACGATCACCGGCGCCTTGCCGCCCAGTTCCAGGTGCGTGCGCTTGAGGGTTTTCGCAGCTGCCTGGAGGATCTTCTGCCCGGTGACGATATCGCCGGTCAACGAGACCATGCGCACTTTGGGATGGCTGACCAGATGGCTGCCCACACCTTCGCCGCCCCCGCAGAGGATGTTGATCACGCCCCGTGGCAGGATCTGGGCCAGTGTCGGCGCCAGGGCCAGGATCGACAGCGGTGTGTGTTCCGACGGCTTGAACACCAGCGTATTACCGGCAGCCAGGGCCGGGGCGATTTTCCACGCGGCCATCATGATCGGGTAATTCCACGGTGCAATGGACGCCACCACGCCAATCGGGTCGCGGCGCACCATGCTGGTGTAGCCGGGCAGGTATTCGCCACTGAGCTGGCCGGTCTGGCAGCGCACGGCGCCAGCGAAGAAACGGAATACATCCACCGTCGCACTGAGGTCGTCCTGGCGCGCCAGGTGCAGCGGCTTGCCGCAGTTCAGGGATTCGAGGCGGGCCAGCTCATCGGCGTTCTTTTCGATGGCGCTGGCGATGTCCAGCAGCAGGTTAGAGCGTTGTTGCGGCGTGGTGCGCGACCAGCCGTCGAAGGCCTGGTGGGCGGCGAGGATCGCGGCTTCGACCTGCTCGGTACTGGCCTCGGCGATGTGTGCCACCACTTCGCCAGTGGCCGGGTTGAGGATCGGCTCGACAATGCCTTCACCGGGAACCAGTTCCCCGTCGATCAGCAACGCGGTGCACAACGGGGTTTGCGTACCAGCCATGTTCGCCTTCTCTTTTTTAGAGGTGACTACTGCTATCAGTTACAACACAAAACCTGTGGGAGCGAGCCTGCTCGCGATAGCGGTCTATCTGTACCACCGCTTCGCGAGCAGGCTCGCTCCCACAATGGATTGCGGCGATGCAGCAAGACTAGTGCTCAGATCCGAGGCCGACAAATTCGAAATACTCAAGGCTGCGTTCGATTAAATAGATGGCTTTCGCCCGCCATGGGGTTGTTCCCGGGCGACGGCCAGGAACGGGTCGACCGACGCCGGTCGCGCCGTGCCCCGGCGCCAGGCCAGGCCGACGTCGAGGGTCTGGTTGAGGTCGGCAATCGGTCGCGCTTCGATGATGTCGCCTTCCAGCGACCAAGGGCGGTAGGTCATGTCCGGCTGGATCGACACCCCCAAGCCTGCCGCCACCAGGCTGCGCACCGCTTCGGTCGAGGCGGTGCGCAGGGTGACCCTGGGTTGCAGACCGGCACCGCGCCACAGGCGCTGGGCGTTGCGGTCCATTTCATCGACGTTCAGCTGGATCAGCGGCTCGCGGGCCACGTCGGCCAGGTTGATGCTGTCGTGTTCCAGCAGCGGGTGCTGCGCTGGCAGCCACAAACGGTGTGGTGAATGCGTCAGCACTTCGGTCTGCAAGGCGTGGCGGTCTTCCAGGTTGGACAGGATCAACACCCCGACGTCGATTTCGCCGCTGACCAGCAAATGCTCGATATACGGCCGCTCGTCCTCCATCACCCGGATCTCCACGTTGGGATAGGCGCGCTGGAAACGGGTCAGCAGGTCCGCCAGGTAATAGCCGGCGACCAGGCTGGTGACGCCGATGGTGACCTGGCCGGCGACCTGGTCGGTGCTCTGTTGCAGGCTGCGCTTGGCGTTGTCGACGGTGGCCAGGATCAAATGGGCCTGGCGCAGGAATTGATGACCCTGGTGGGTCAGGGTCATGCCCTTGGCGTGGCGGTTGAACAGGCTGACGCCGATTTCCTGCTCCAGTTGCTGGATGGCCAGGGTCAAGGTCGACTGGGAAATGAACGCCGTTTGCGCAGCGGCAGAGATGGAGCCGGTTTCGGCCACGGCAATGAAATGGCGGATCTGGCGCAGGGTCATCATGGTCGAATATCCGGTGGGCGGTTTTATCGATGTGCTGGAGTTTATATCGTTTTTTTAGAATGAAAGGGGAGTGTGTCTTGGAATGAGCCAGGCAACATCTGGAAGCAATCTCGCCAACGGCGCCGGGGCACTTTCGATCTAGGCTGGTGGCCTTACGTTGACCCGAAATGTGGAGACAACAAATGAACACCCGTGGATTGCTCGATCAGCTTCTCAAGTCCGGCCAGGAAATGTTGCAGAACAAGGCTGGCGGGTCCCAAGGCAAGTCCTCCGGCGGTCTGGGCGGTTTGCTCGGCGGCTCCGGCAACCTGGGCGGGATGCTTTCCGGTGCGGGCGGCGGGGCACTGGCCGCCGGGGCCATGGGCCTGTTACTGGGCAACAAGAAAGCCCGCAGCTTCGGTGGCAAGGCCCTGGCCTATGGTGGTCTCGCGGCCTTGGGCGTGATCGCCTACAAGGCCTATGGCAATTGGCAGGCCCAGCAAGGCACCGCGCCGAAAACCGAACCGCAGACCCTCGACCGCGTGCCCCCGGCGCAGGTCGAGCAGCACAGCCAGGCGATCCTCAAGGCGCTGGTGGCGGCGGCCAAGGCCGACGGCCATGTGGACGAGCGCGAGCGGCAGTTGATCGAAGGCGAGTTCACCAAGCTCGACAACGACCAGGAACTGCAACACTGGCTGCACGCCGAACTCAACAAGCCCCTGGACCCCACCGACGTTGCCCGCGCCGCCAGCACCCCGGAAATGGCGGCGGAAATGTACATCGCCAGCGTGATGCTGGTGGACGAGGAAAACTTCATGGAGAAGTCCTACCTCGATGAACTGGCGCGCCAACTCAAGCTGGAGCCGGGGTTGAAGGTGGAGTTGGAGAAACAGGTGCGCCAGGCGACTGTATAGATCAGTCCCACCTCATTCCCTGTGGGAGCGAGCTTGCTCGCGATGGGGTTCGGTCAGTCACAGCCGCGTGGTCTGACACGCCGCTATCGCGAGCAAGCTCGCTCCCACGGGGGCATTGCTCATCTTGAGAAAACTACGAGCCTCGCCTTCGTCAAAAATCCCCTCACACCGCCATACAGGCCCGGTGCCGCCCTCGGCTATACTCCCCAGCATTTCAAGTGCCCGAGGTTTTACCGTGAAGAATTGGACATTGCGCCAACGCATCCTGGCGAGTTTTGCAGTGATCATCGCCATCATGCTGTTGATGGTGGTTGTCTCGTATTCACGGTTGTTGAAGATCGAGGACAGTGAAGAAAACGTTCGGGTCGATGCGGTGCCAGGGGTGTATTACAGCTCCATGATTCGCGGTGGCTGGGTTGACAGTTACGTCTTGACCCAACAAATCGTCGGCCTTTCGGGCAACCGGGAAATCACCGCTGAGGACAAGGCCCGCTACCAGGGCTTCGAGCAGCACCTGCGCGAAGAGATGCAGAACTACCAAAAGCTGATCCAGAACCCGGCCGACCAAGCCTCTTTCGACGAGTTCGAGGTCAATCACCAGGCGTTCAACCTGGCCATGGCCAAGGTCCTGGATTTGTACCAGCGCAAGGACTACGAAGGTGCGCGGCAGGCCTTGGACAAAGAGCTGACGCCCGCATGGATCGGCGGCCGCGGGCATTTGAATCACATCATCGAGCGCAATCGTGAGCTGGCGGAAAACGCCACCCAGACCATCGGCGATGCGGTAACGGCGGCCAAGGTCGCCATGGGCCTGTCGCTACTGGTCGCGCTGATCGTCGCCGCACTCTGTGGCCTGCTGTTGATGCGGGCGATCATGGGGCCGATGAACCGCATCGTCGAGATCCTCGAGATCATGCGCAGCGGCGACCTGAGCGGGCGCCTGAACCTGGCGCGCAAGGACGAATTCGGTGCCGTGGAAACCGGCTTCAACGACATGATGGCCGAGCTGACCTCTTTGGTGTCCCAGGCCCAACGCTCCTCCGTGCAGGTCACCACCTCGGTGACCGAGATCGCCGCGACCTCGCGCCAGCAACAGGCCACGGCCACCGAAACCGCCGCCACCACCACCGAGATCGGCGCGACGTCCCGGGAAATCGCCGCCACCTCCCGAGACCTGGTGCGCACCATGACCGAAGTGTCCACCGCCGCCGACCAGGCTTCGGTGGCCGCCGGCTCCGGTCAGCAAGGCCTGGCGCGCATGGAGGAAACCATGCATTCGGTGATGGGTGCCGCCGACCTGGTGAACGCCAAGCTGGCGATCCTCAACGAGAAGGCCGGCAACATCAACCAGGTGGTGGTGACCATCGTCAAAGTGGCCGACCAGACCAACCTGTTGTCCCTCAACGCGGCCATCGAGGCCGAAAAGGCCGGCGAGTACGGTCGTGGTTTCGCCGTGGTCGCCACTGAAGTACGACGCTTGGCTGACCAGACCGCCGTAGCGACCTATGACATCGAGCAGATGGTGCGCGAGATCCAGTCCGCGGTATCGGCCGGGGTGATGGGCATGGACAAGTTTTCCGAAGAGGTGCGTCGGGGCATGGCCGAAGTGCAGCAGGTGGGTGAGCAACTGTCGCAGATCATCCATCAGGTCCAGGCCCTGGCGCCACGGGTGTTGATGGTCAACGAAGGCATGCAGGCCCAGGCCACCGGTGCCGAGCAGATCAACCACGCCCTGGTGCAGTTGGGCGATGCCAGCAGCCAGACCGTGGATTCCCTGCGCCAGGCCAGTTCCGCCATCGACGAGCTGAGCCAGGTAGCCGTAGGGCTGCGCAGCGGCGTCTCGCGTTTCAAAGTCTGATGGGCGAACTCGAGACCCGGCGTGGCGCCGCACCGACGGCCCGCCAGTCGTTGTTCCTGGTGTTCTGCATCGGCAACGAACGTTACGCCCTGCAGGCCATCGATGTGGTGGAAGTGCTGCCGCGCCTACCCCTCAAGCCGATTGCCCGGGCGCCGTCCTGGGTGGCGGGGGTGTTTGCCTGGCGTGGCACGGTGGTGCCGGTGATCGACCTGTGCGCCCTGACCTTTGGCCAGAGCGCACAGGCCCGGACCAGTACGCGACTGGTGCTGGTGCGCTATCAGGGCGACGCGCAACAAACGGGACAGGTGCTGGGCCTGATCCTGGAACAGGCGACCGACACCGTTCGCTGTGACCCGGCCGATTTCAAACCCTATGGCCTGGACAACCGGCAGGCGCGGTACCTCGGCCCGGTGCGCGAAGATGCCCACGGGTTGCTGCAATGGGTGCGGGTCAATGACCTGCTCGATGAATCCGTTCGGGCGCTGCTGTTTCCTGCGCCGCCGCTGAACCTCGACGACCTCGAGGCAACGCCATGAACAACGACCAGCGTTTTTTCGATTTTCTCAAGGAGCGCATCGGCCTGGATGTGACCTCCGTCGGCACCGCGATCATTGAGCGGGCCGTGCGCCAACGCATCATTGCCGTGCCCGGGCGAACCGCCGATGAGTACTGGCAAGGCCTGCAGCATTCGGCCCAGGAGCAGCAAGCGCTGATCGAAGCGGTGATCGTCCCGGAGACCTGGTTCTTCCGCTACCCCGAATCCTTCGCGACCCTCGCCAGGCTGGCCGTCAAGCGCCTGGCCGAGATCAAGCACCTGCGCGCGCTGCGTATCCTCAGCTTGCCGTGTTCCACCGGCGAAGAACCTTATTCGATTGCCATGGCCTTGCTCGACGCAGGCCTGGGGCCACATCAGTTCAAGGTGGACGGCCTGGACGTCAGCCCGCTGTCGGTGGCGCGGGCCAAGGAAGCGCGTTACGGCAGGAATTCCTTCCGTGGCGCGGAGCTGGGTTTTCGCGAGCGTTACTTCGACGCCGAAGACGAGGGCTACCGCCTCAGCGAGCGGGTGCGCGAACAGGTGCGTTTGCAAGTGGGCAACCTGCTGGATCCGGCTTTGTTGGCGAACGAGGCACCTTACGACTTTGTGTTCTGTCGCAACCTGTTGATCTATTTCGACCAGCCGACCCAGCAGCAGGTGTTCGAGGTGCTCAAGCGCCTGACCCATCAGGACGGTGTGCTGTTTATCGGCCCCGCCGAGGGCAGCTTGCTCGGCCGACTGGGCATGCGCTCGATCGGGGTCGCCCAATCGTTCGCCTTCAGCCGCCAGGGGGCACCCGAGCCGCAACCGTTACCGGCCTTGATGCCGACCCCGCTGCCGGTTCGTCAGCTTCCGCCCCGTGTCGTTGCGCCGGTGATTCGGCCGCGACCGTTTGCGGCGAGCGTGACGCCGATTGTCGAGCCCAAAAGCAGCGACGCCGCGACCTTGCTGGCCAATATCGCTGCCCTGGCCAACGGTGGTAAAAGCGCCGAGGCCCGCGTGGCTTGCGAAGCCTACTTGCGCAGCCACGCGCCAAACGCCCAGGTGTTCTATTGGTTGGGCCTGCTCAGCGACATGGCTGGCAGCGCGCTTGAAGCCCAGGGTTTTTATCGCAAGGCGCTTTATCTTGAACCGCAACACGCCGAGGCCCTGGTGCATCTGGCGGCGCTGCTGGCTTCCCAGGGAGACGCGGCCGGAGCCCGTCGATTGCAGGAACGCGCCGCCCGTAGCGGGCGCGCGGCAGACAGTGAGCACAAACGATGAGCGGTTCGGCTTCTTATACCGTCACCCATGACGATGCCCAGGCTATCGACGACTGCTGGAATCGCATCGGGGTGCATGGCGACAAATCCTGTCCTTTGCTGGTCGAGCATATCCATTGCCGCAATTGTTCGGTGTATTCGGCGGCCGCCACCCGGCTGCTCGACCGTTATGCCTTGCCGCAGGATCAGCGGGATCTGTCCCTTGCCCCGGTGGACGACGATGTTGTCACGCGTTCGCTGCTGATGTTCCGCCTCGGCGAGGAATGGCTGGGCCTGACGACGCGCAGTCTGGTGGAAGTGGCACCATTGCAGCCGATCCATTCCTTGCCCCACCAGCGCTCGCGGGCCTTGTTGGGCGTGGCGAATGTACGCGGGGCGCTGGTGGCCTGCCTGTCGCTGGTGGAACTGTTGGACCTGGAGCCCGGCGCGGCGGTGGTTTCCGGCGCACGGGTGATGCCGCGCATGTTGATTGTCGCGGCCAAGGGTGGGCCGGTGGTGGTGCCGGTGGATGAGGTGGACGGCATCCATGCCATCGATGAGCGCATCCTGGCGAGCGCTTCGCAATCGACGGGCAAGTACACCCGTGGCGTGCTGCCCTTCAAGGGCCGCAGCCTGCGCTGGCTGGATGAAGAACAGCTGCTGTCCGCCGTGGCTCGGAGCCTGTCATGACCCCTGATCAGATGCGCGACGCCTCATTGCTGGAGCTGTTCAGCCTGGAAGCCGAAGCCCAGGTCCAGGTGCTGAGCGCTGATCTGCTGGCCCTGGAGCGCGATCCGACCCAGGCCGATTACCTGGAGTCGTGCATGCGAGCGGCGCATTCCCTCAAGGGCGCGGCGCGCATTGTCGGGGTGGACGCCGGGGTCAGCGTGGCCCATGTGATGGAAGATTGCCTGGTCAGCGCCCAGGAGAGGCGCCTGGTGCTGGGCGCTGAGCACATTGATGCCTTGCTGCAAGGTACTGACCTGCTGACGCGCATCGCCACCCCGGGCAACAGCGTCGGTGCCCCGGATATCGACGCCTATGTGGCGTTGATGGGGCGGCTGCTTGATCCCAACGCGCCACAGGCCCCGGCAGTGGCGTCACCGAGCGTCGAGACGCCGGTCGAGCCGCTACGCGTCGAGCTGCCGGAAGTGGAACCGCCCGCGGCAACGGAGCCGGCCCCCAAGCGCAAACGGGTCACCGAAGGCGGCGAGCGGGTCTTGCGGGTCACGGCTGAACGCCTCAACAGCTTGCTCGATCTGTCGAGCAAGTCCCTGGTGGAGACCCAGCGCCTCAAGCCCTGGCTGGCGACGATGCAACGCCTCAAGCGCCAGCAAAGCAGCGGTTTGCGCGCCCTTGAAGAGCTGAACGTGCACCTCAGGGACCACGCCCTGAGCCTGCAAGCCCAGGAAGCCCTTGGCGATGCCCGCCGTTTGCTCGCCGAAACCCAGCAATTGCTGGCGCAGAAAACCGCCGAGCTGGATGAATTCGCCTGGCAGGCCAGTCAGCGGGCGCAGGTGCTGTATGACACGGCGCTGGCCTGTCGCATGCGCCCGTTCGCCGATGTGCTGTCGGGCCAGGCAAGAATGGTCCGTGATCTGGGCCGCAGTCTGGGCAAACAAGTACGCCTGGACATTGAAGGCGAGAAGACCCAGGTGGACCGCGATGTGCTGGAAAAGCTCGAAGCGCCGCTGACGCATTTGCTGCGCAATGCCGTGGACCATGGCATCGAATCCCCGGAGCAACGAATACTGGCCGGCAAGCCCGCCGAAGGCCTGATTCGCCTGCGGGCTTCCCATCAGGCTGGCCTGTTGGTGCTGGAGCTGGCGGACGACGGCGTCGGGGTGGACCTGGAACGGGTGCGCCGCAGCATCGTCGAGCGTGGCCTTTCCCCTGAACAAACCGCCGCCAGCCTCAGCGAAGAGGAACTGCTGACCTTCCTGTTCCTGCCCGGTTTCAGCCTGCGCGACAAGGTCACCGAAGTGTCCGGGCGCGGCGTCGGCCTGGACGCGGTCCAGCACATGGTCCGGCAGTTGCGCGGTGCGGTGGTGCTGGAGCAGACGGCGGGCGAGGGCAGTCGTTTCCATCTTGAGGTGCCGCTGACGCTGTCGGTGGTGCGCAGCCTGGTGGTGGAAGTCGGCGATGAAGCGTACGCCTTTCCCCTGGCCCACATCGAACGCATGTGCGACCTGGCGCCGGAAGACATCGTCCAGGTCGAAGGTCGCCAGCATTTCTGGCACGAGGGCCGGCATATCGGGCTGGTCGCCGCCAGCCAATTGCTCAATCGCGCGGCGACGCAAGGCAGCAGCCAGACCCTCAAGGTCGTGGTGATCCGCGAGCGCGAGACGATCTACGGCGTGGCGGTGGAGCGCTTCATTGGCGAGCGGACCCTGGTGGTCCTGCCCCTGGACGAACGCCTGGGCAAGGTCCAGGACATTTCCGCCGGGGCCTTGCTCGACGACGGCTCAGTGGTGTTGATTGTCGATGTCGAAGACCTGCTGCGTTCGGTGGACAAGTTGCTCGATACCGGGCGTCTGGAGCGTATCGCCCGGCAGAACCAGGCCCAGGCCCCACGCAAGCGGATCCTGGTGGTGGACGATTCCCTCACCGTGCGCGAGCTGCAACGCAAGCTGTTGCTCAATCGCGGCTACGACGTGGCGGTGGCGGTGGATGGCATGGACGGTTGGAACGCCTTGCGCTCGGAGGATTTCGACTTGCTGATCACCGACATCGACATGCCGCGCATGGACGGTATTGAACTGGTGTCGCTGTTGCGGCGTGACAACCGACTGCAATCGCTGCCGGTGATGGTGGTGTCCTACAAGGACCGCGAAGAGGATCGCCGCCGTGGCCTGGACGCTGGCGCCGACTATTATCTGGCCAAGGCGAGTTTCCACGACGACGCCTTGCTCGACGCCGTGGTTGAATTGATCGGAGGGGCACGCGCTTGAAGATCGCCATCGTCAATGACATGCCCCTGGCGGTCGAAGCCCTGCGCCGCGCCCTGGCGTTCGAGCCGGCGCATCAACTGGTCTGGGTGGCGGCCAATGGGGCCGAGGCGGTGCAGCGCTGCGCCGAATACACCCCGGACCTGATCCTCATGGACTTGTTCATGCCGATCATGGATGGCGTGGAGGCCACCCGAAGGATCATGGCCGACAGTCCCTGCGCTGTTGTGATCGTCACCGGTGACAGCCAGCAGAACGTCCACCGGGTGTTCGAGGCCATGGGCCATGGCGCGCTGGATGTGGTCGATACCCCGGCCCTGGGCGTCGGTAACCCGGCAGATGCGGCGGCGCCGTTGCTGCGCAAGATCACCAACATCGGCTGGCTGATCGGTGAGCGCAACAAGCGTGAACGACCGGTGCCGACGGCGCAGCGTGCGGCAGTGTCGCGCAAGAGCCTGGTGGCCATCGGGTCGTCGGCGGGCGGTCCGGCGGCGCTGGAGGTGCTGCTCAAGGCGCTGCCGCGTAACTTTGCCCCGGCCATCGTGCTGGTCCAGCATGTGGACGAGGTGTTTGCCGCGGGCATGGCCGAGTGGCTGGGCAGTGTCTCGGGCCACACGGTGCGCCTGGCCCGGCACGGCGAGACGCCGCAGAGCGGCACGGTGTTGCTGGCCGGGACCAACCATCATCTGCGTTTGTTGAAGGACGGTACCCTGGCCTACACCGCCGAGCCGGTGAACGAGATCTACCGGCCCTCCATCGACGTGTTTTTTGAAAGTGTCGCCCAGTACTGGAGCGGTGACGCGGTGGGCGTATTGCTCACCGGCATGGGCCGCGACGGTGCGCAAGGGCTTAAACTCATGCGCCAGCAGGGCTATGTGACCATCGCCCAGGACCAGCGCAGCAGTGCGGTGTACGGGATGCCCAAAGCGGCGGCCGCCATTGACGCCGCCGCCCATATTCTCGCCCTGGACGCTATCGCGCCACGGCTGTTGGAGATTTTTACCCCATGAACCCCGCCAGCCTTGCGTCAGGGCATACTCAGGTAAGCCATCATGAATGATCTGCAGCTCGACGAATTCAAGCGCGATGAGAACGCCGCCATGGTCTTGCTCATCGACGATCAGGCGATGATCGGCGAGGCGGTGCGGCGCGGGCTATCGAACGAAGACAACATCGACTTCCATTTCTGCTCCGATCCTCACCAGGCCATCGCCCATGCGGTTCGCATCAAGCCGACGGTGATTCTCCAGGACCTGGTGATGCCCGGCCTGGATGGCCTGAGCCTGGTGCGCGAGTACCGTAACCATCCGGCCACCCGCGATATCCCGATCATTGTCCTGTCCACCAAGGAAGACCCATTGATCAAGAGCGCGGCGTTCGCCGCCGGGGCCAACGACTACCTGGTCAAGTTGCCGGACAACATCGAGCTGGTGGCGCGCATCCGCTATCACTCGCGTTCCTACATGATGCTTTTGCAACGCGACGCGGCCTATCGGGCACTGCGGGTCAGCCAGCAGCAACTGCTCGACACCAACCTGGTGCTGCAACGCTTGATGAACTCCGACGGCCTGACCGGGTTGTCCAATCGTCGCCACTTCGACGAATACCTGGAGTTGGAATGGCGCAGGGCGATGCGCGACCAGAGCCAGCTGTCGCTGCTGATGATCGATGTGGACTACTTCAAGGCCTACAACGACAACTTCGGCCATTTGGAAGGCGACGAAGCGCTGCGCAAGGTCGCCACGGCGATCCGCGAGGCGTGCAGCCGTCCATCCGACTTGCCGGCCCGTTACGGCGGCGAGGAGTTCGCCCTGGTCCTGCCCGGCACCTCGCCGGGCGGCGCCCGGCTGATGGCCGAGAAACTGCGCCAGGGCGTCGTCGCCCTGAAAATCCCCCACACCACGCCCGACGGCGGCGAAAACCTGACCGTCAGCATCGGCGTCTCGACCTTCATCCCCCAGCAGGGTAGCGATTGCCGGCAATTGATCTCGGCGGCGGACAAGGGGCTGTACCTGGCCAAGCACAATGGGCGTAATCGGGTGGGGGTTGAATAAATCCCTGCTTGGCGAAGAGGCTTTTTGTGGTGAGGGGGATTGTGCAGATCAATCCCTGAACCTCATTACCCCTAAAGCCGCCAGGCGGGCTGCCGCTGGCGCTTGATTACGTTATACTCGCCGGCTTTCAAAAGTTCGCCAACGAGTGCTGCCCGCCATGGAAATCAACCCGATCCTTAACACCATCAAGGACCTGTCCGAGCGCTCCGAAACTATTCGGGGGTATCTTTGACTACGATCAAAAGCATGAGCGTCTGACCGAAGTCAATCGCGAGCTTGAAGATCCGAATGTCTGGAACAACCCTTCGTACGCCCAGGAACTGGGCCGCGAGCGTTCTGCGCTGGCGCAGATCGTCGAGACCCTGGACGAGTTGTCCAGCGGCCTGGCCGATTGCCGCGACCTGCTGGACATGGCTGTCGAAGAGAACGATGAGGGCGCGGTCGGCGATGTCGTCGCCGAGCTGACACGCCTCGACGAGAACCTCGCCAAGCTGGAATTCCGTCGCATGTTCAGCGGCGAGATGGACATGAACAACGCCTACCTGGACATCCAGGCCGGCTCCGGCGGCACCGAAGCCCAGGACTGGGCCAACATCCTGCTGCGCATGTACCTGCGCTGGGCTGACAAACGCGGTTTCGACGCCACCATCATGGAACTGTCGGCCGGTGAAGTCGCCGGGATCAAGGGCGCCACCGTGCACATCAAGGGCGAATACGCCTTTGGCTGGCTGCGGACCGAGATCGGCGTGCACCGCCTGGTGCGCAAGAGCCCGTTCGACTCCGGTAACCGCCGCCACACCTCGTTCTCGGCCGTATTCGTTTCGCCGGAAATCGATGACAACATCGAGATCGAGATCAACCCGGCGGACTTGCGCATCGACACCTACCGTTCCTCCGGGGCCGGTGGTCAGCACGTTAACACCACCGACTCGGCCGTACGGATTACCCACGTACCGACCAACACCGTGGTCAGCTGCCAGAACGAGCGTTCCCAGCACGCCAACAAAGACACCGCGATGAAGATGCTCCGGGCTCGCCTGTACGAGCAGGAAGTGCAGAAGCGCAACGCGGCGTCCCAGGCGCTGGAAGACACCAAGTCGGACATCGGCTGGGGTCACCAGATCCGTTCGTACGTGCTCGATGCCTCGCGGATCAAGGATCTGCGGACCAGCATCGAACGCAGCGATTGCGACAAGGTGCTCGATGGCGATATCGATGAATACCTGATCGCCAGCCTCAAACAAGGGCTGTAACGCGACACCCATGCGGCGGGCAGGCATGCTTCCATCAAGGAGCATGACTCGCCCGCAAACTCCGGCCCGGGGCCGGGGGCAACGAACCTGTGATGGAATCCTTAAAGACATGAGCGACCTAGAACTCGACCCGCAAGCCCTGCAACAGGAAGAAAACTCCCTGATCGCCCTGCGCAAGGAAAAGCTTGCTGCCGAGCGCGCCAAGGGCCAGGCCTTCCCCAACGACTTCCGCCGCGACGCCTACTGCGACGTCTTGCAGAAGCAGTATGCGGACAAGACCAAGGAAGAGCTGGCCGAGGCGGCGATTCCAGTCAAGGTGGCCGGTCGTATCGTGCTCGATCGTGGTTCGTTCATGGTGATCCAGGACATGACCGGGCGCCTCCAGGTCTACGTCAACCGCAAGACCCTGCCGGAAGAAACCCTGGCCGCCGTCAAGACCTGGGACCTGGGCGACATCATTGCCGCCGAAGGCACCCTGGCCCGTTCCGGCAAGGGCGACCTGTACGTCGAGATGACCAGCGTGCGCCTGCTGACCAAGTCCCTGCGCCCGCTGCCGGACAAGCACCACGGCCTGACCGACACCGAGCAGCGCTATCGCCAGCGCTACGTCGACCTGATCGTCAACGAAGACGTGCGCCAGACGTTCCGCGTGCGCTCGCAAGTCATCGCCCACATCCGCAGCTTCCTGATGAAGCGTGACTTCCTGGAAGTCGAGACGCCGATGCTGCAGACCATCCCTGGCGGTGCGGCGGCCAAGCCGTTCGAAACCCACCACAACGCCCTGGACATGGAAATGTTCCTGCGTATCGCGCCGGAGCTGTACCTCAAGCGTCTGGTTGTGGGTGGCTTCGAAAAGGTCTTCGAGATCAACCGCAACTTCCGTAACGAAGGCGTTTCGACCCGGCACAACCCCGAGTTCACCATGCTCGAGTTCTACCAGGCCTACGCCGACTACGAAGACAACATGGACCTGACCGAGGAACTGTTCCGCGAGCTGGCCCAGCTTGTTCTCGGGACGACCGACGTGCCGTACGGCGACAAGGTGTTCCACTTCGGCGAGCCGTTCGTGCGCCTGTCGGTGTTCGACTCGATCCTCAAGTACAACCCTGAACTGACTGCCGATGATTTGAACGACATCGAGAAGGCCCGCGCCATCGCCAAGAAGGCCGGCGCCAAGGTGCTCGGCTTCGAAGGCCTGGGCAAGCTGCAAGTGATGATTTTCGAGGAGCTGGTCGAGCACAAGCTGGAACAGCCGCACTTCATCACCCAGTACCCGTTCGAAGTGTCGCCGCTGGCCCGTCGCAACGACGAGAACCCAAGCGTGACCGATCGTTTCGAGCTGTTCATCGGTGGCCGTGAAATCGCCAACGCCTATTCCGAGCTCAACGATGCAGAAGACCAGGCCGAGCGTTTCATGGCCCAGGTGGCTGACAAGGACGCCGGCGACGACGAAGCCATGCACTACGATGCCGACTTCGTGCGTGCCCTGGAGTACGGCATGCCGCCGACCGCTGGCGAAGGCATCGGTATCGATCGCCTGGTGATGTTGTTGACCAACTCACCGTCGATCCGGGATGTGATTCTCTTCCCGCACATGCGGCCTCAAGCGTAAGTGCTTCAACTAAAAAAGCCGCCTGGAAGGGCGGCTTTTTATTGCCTGTCTGGTACAAACGTATCAATTGGTTACTTTTTCAAAGAGCGAGGAAGACCTGTCGTGAATCGTGCAATGGCTTCAGAAGGTGCAGCGGGCGTCGCCACGGCTGTCGCTGAAAGTGTTAAGTACCAGGGCCGCAAGGCCAGCCGACAGGGCAGTGAGCAGCGTCGCCAGGAGATTCTCGACGCGGCCATGCGCATTGTGGTGCGCGACGGCGTGCGAGCCGTGCGTCACCGCGCCGTGGCCGCCGAAGCGGGCGTGCCGCTGTCGGCCACCACGTATTATTTCAAGGACATCGATGACTTGCTCACCGATACCTTCGCCCAGTATGTGGAACGCAGCGCGGCGTTCATGGCCAAGCTGTGGACCAACAACGAAGGCCTGCTGCGGGAAATGGTCGCTTACGGTGACGGCAGCGCCCAATCGCGCTCGCAGCTGGCGGACGACATTGCCCGGATGACCGCCGACTACGTGCAACACCAATTGGACAGTCGCCGTGAATACCTGATGGCCGAACAGGCCTTCCGCCAGGAAGCGCTGCTCAACCCGCGCCTGGCGGTGTTGGTGCGTTCCCACCAGCAGATTTTGCTGCACGGCACCTGTCAGTTTTTCCAGGTATTGGGCTCCCGTGAGCCGCAACAGGATGCCAAAGTGTTGACGGCGATTATCGGACGGATGGAATATCAGGGCTTGCTCAATGGCGCCGAGCCGGTAGCCGATGAAGATATGCTCGGCATCCTGACCCGCTACATGCACCTGGTACTGGCGTCGGTGTAACCCCGAACTGATCGTTCCCACGCTCTGCGTGGGAATGAATCCCGTGACGCTCTGCGTCACAGTGGACGCGGAGCGTCCATGGCTGCATTCCCACGCAGAGCGTGGGAACGATCAACGCGTTGTGTGCCATAGGGAGTTCAAATGAAAGCCTGGCGTGCCGTTGTACTGGCCGTGTCGTTGCTGCTGCTCAGTGGTTGCCTGGTGTCGTTCAAGACGCCGTTGCCTGACAGCGAAGCGGCGCCCGAAGGCCTGCTCGGTCACTGGACCAGCACCAATGCCTGGGGCGAACCGTTGAACCTGGAGCTGACGAAGGTCGGCAAGCACCGCTACCAGGCCATCAGCTACTTCAGGGCCAAGCCCCATGAGCGCGAAGCCATCCCGCTGACCGTTTCCCGTCATGGCAGCCGCTGGTACGTGTCAGCCAAGGTGCCGGCCCGGTTTGGCGGCCATTATTTGATCGCCGGTTTCGAGTTGACCGACAAGCAAGAATTGGTGGTCTACAACCTGGACCTGGATCAGATCAACCAGGCCATCGCCCAGAAACGCCTCAGCGGCCAGCCGAACCGGAGCGAGGAAGGCGATGGCGTGCTAGTGGACAGCGACATGAACAAGGTTTTCAGTTACCTCGACGACCCGGCCAATTCCGATGTGTTCTCGGAGGCCGTGCGCTACCAGCGGCTGGTCAAATCCCAATAACAGCAACAAGCGGACGTTTTTTCACAGGAGTTCCGGGTGGACGATTACCAGCAGACGATACGCACCTTGTCCGATCGCATTGTGCTGGCGCAAACGCCGATTCGCATCCTCGACGCGGTGAAGTGGGACGAGAACATCCGCAAGGGCTTTCTCAAGGCCAAGGGCAAGGAAATGCCCGCGGTGGATCGCGACTATTACCTCAACCGGCCACTGTCCTTCGATTCGAGCAAGGTGAAGCTGGAGTTCCAGAACATCGAGCGCGACATCACCCGCCAGCTTGGGCAGTTCAACCCGGTTGGCCAGATCATGCGCCGCATGTGCAAGGAATACCGCATGGTGGTGCGCATGCTCGAGGCGCGTGGCACCGAGGATTTCGGGTTGATCTCCCAGGAGCTCTATGGCGCCGCCTCCGATGCTTTCCACGCCGGCGACCCGACCCTGGCCGACCTGGGCCTGATGCTCTCCGATTACCTGAACAACATCGATGGCCGTGGCGACCTCAAGGACGAGCCGAAAGTCCTCAGCGCCAAGGAAGCCGTCAGCCTGCTGCAACACCGCCTCAACCGGGTGTTTGGCGAAGCCGAGGAAACCATCCGGGTGTTCGAGTCCGATGGCATCGTGGCCGACGCAGCGGCGGGCGCGGACTACATCAAGATCCGCACCGATGCGATGTTCAACGAGCGCGACGTACGAGCGCTGGAAGTCCACGAAGGGTTGGTGCACGTCGGCACCACCCTCAACGGCCTCAACCAGCCGATCTGCACCTTCCTGTCCAAGGGCCCACCCTCGTCCACGGTGACTCAGGAAGGCCTGGCGATCCTGATGGAAATCATCACCTTCGCCTCCTACCCGAGCCGCCTGCGCAAACTGACCAACCGCACCCGGGCCATTCACATGGTGGAGGAGGGCGCCGATTTCCTGCAGGTCTTCGAGTTCTTCCGCGAGCAGGGTTTTGAAATGGCCGAAAGTTACGGCAACGCCAGTCGGGTTTTCCGAGGGTCGGTGCCGACGGGTCTGCCATTCACCAAAGACTTGTCCTACCTCAAAGGCTTCATCATGGTTTACAACTACATTCAGTTGGCCGTGCGCAAGGGCAAGCTGGAACAGGTGCCGCTGCTGTTCTGCGGCAAGACCACCCTCGAGGACATGCGCACGTTGCGGCAACTGGTGGACGAAGGCCTGGTCGTACCGCCCAAGTACCTGCCCGAGCAGTTCCGCGACATGAACGCCCTGTCGGCCTGGATGTGTTTCTCCAACTTCCTGAACCACCTGAGCCTGGACCGGATCGAAGCGGATTATTCCAATATCCTCTAATCGCACCACCAATCCCTGTGGGAGCGAGCTTGCTCGCGATAGCGTCAGCACAGTCAGTACGGCTGTGACTGACCCGCCGCTATCGCGAGCGAGCTCGCTCCCACAGGGGGACTGCGTTTACTTCTGACTTGCGAGGCTTCACCGGATGCGAACCCTCGGCATCATTTGCCTGCTGCTGACCCTGAGCGGTTGCAGCTCCCTGCTGTTCTACCCCGAGCACGGCCTGCCGTTCACCCCGGAGCGGGCCAGGCTCGAATACCGCGACGTCACCCTGACCACCGCCGACGGTCTCAAGCTCCACGGCTGGTGGCTGCCGGTCAAACCGGGTGTGGAGGTCAAGGGCACGGTCCTGCATTTGCACGGCAACGGCGGCAACCTGGCCTGGCACCTGGGCGGGAGCTGGTGGTTGCCGGAGCAGGGCTACCAGGTGTTGATGGTCGACTACCGGGGTTATGGCCTGTCCGAAGGCGAGCCGAGCCTGCCGGCGATTTACCAGGACATTGACGCCGCGTTCCAATGGCTCGACCAGGCGCCCGAGGTGCAGGGCAAGCCTCTGGTGCTGCTCGGCCAGAGCCTGGGCGGTGCGCTGGCGGTGCATTATCTGGTCGAGCACCCGCAGCGCCAACGGCAGCTCAAGGCCCTGGTGCTCGATGGCGTGCCTGCCAGCTATCGTGACGTCGGCCGGTTTGCCCTGAGCACCTCGTGGTTGACCTGGCCGTTCCAGGTGCCATTGTCCTGGCTGGTACCGGACGGTGACAGCGCGATCAGTTCCGTGGCGCAATTGAATGGCGTGCCGAAATTGATCTACCACAGCCTGGACGACCCCATCGTGCCCCTTTCCAATGGCATCCGCCTGTATCAAGCTGCGCCGCCGCCGCGGGTCTTGCAGTTGACACGCGGCGGCCATGTGCAGACATTCGCCGACCCAACCTGGCGCACCGTGATGCTGCGCTACCTCGACGACCCCCAGCACTTCGACGGCCTGCGCCGCCTGGGCGAGGTCCCGAATTACCCGAAATCACCCGTTGAATCACCAGAGAGTCCGCAATGAGCGAAGAACGTAACGCCATCCCCCTGATCATCACCGGTATCTGCAGCATCCTCGGCACCGTTGCGACGCTGTGGTACTACGGCTACCTGCACTTCGCCAAGCCCGAGGACGCGTTGCTGCTCAACCAGTTCACCATGCTCAAGACCGTACCGGGCGAGGACTACAAGGTTTCCCTGGAGCCGGCCCCCCAGGTCGCCCAATGCATCGATGGTGTGCTGGTGTTGTTCGACACCGAGCAGAAAGGCCTGACCGGCGTGCTGATCAACGAGAAGAAACGCGCGGTGCGCTGCATGGGCCAGGAAACGCCGCAGAAGCTTCAGCCATAAGCGAGACCCCTGTGGGAGCGAGCTTGCTCGCGATAGCGGTGGTTCAGCAGCATAAATAGTGCCTGACACGCCGCCATCGCGAGCAAGCTCGCTCCCACAGGGGTTGTGTACAGCCAAACCTATTCGGCCATGAAAAAAGCCCCGCCTGACTAGAAATCAGGCGGGGCTTTTTTGTTGCTCTCAGCCGATCAGTTGGCGCTCATGGTCGAACGTGGGGCCACTGGCTGGTTGTCGTTGGAGATGGTCACTTCCACGCGCCGGTTCATGGCACGGCCCGAGACGCTGGTGTTGTCAGCCACCGGGAATTCCTTGCCGTAGCCCTGGGTCACGATGCGAGCCGGGTCGACGCCCATCTTCACCAGCGCGAGTTGCACAGAGCTGGCGCGGCGCTCGGACAGGGACTGGTTATAGGAATCCGAACCGGTGCTGTCGGTGTAGCCTTCGATGATCACCTTGCGGTCCGGGTTTTCCTGGAGGAACTGCGCCAGTTTGCTCACATTCGTCATGCCGCTGGCGCGCAGGTCGGACTTGTTGGTGGCGAACAGCACGTCGCCGAAGGTCACCAGCGTACCGCGTTCGGTCTGCTTGGCGTTGAGGCTGTCCTGCAGTTGCTTGATCTGCGCATTACGCGCATCGAGCAGGGCACGGGCACGTTCGTCACCGGCGTTTTTCAGCTCGGCTTCGGCGTTGCGCAGGGCGATGGTCTGCTTGGCCACTTCGACGCGCTGGTTGGTCAGGTAGGCCAACTGGTCGACCTTGGCTTCGTCTTCCTTGTCCATGTAGGCCTTGTCAGCCTTGGCCAGGAAGTCGGCGGCGTCCTTGGTTTCCAATGCAGCCACTTTGGTCGCCGCTGGATCAGCCTGCAGGCCGTTGTAGTTGGTCCGTGCCTGTTCCAGGTTCGCGTTAGGGTCGTGGGAGCAAGCGGCCAGGGCTACGCAGGCAGCGAGCAGGGCGGGCATCATCAAGTGTTTGTGCATCATAGTCTGTCGTCCTTTTATCAATGAGAAGTACGTCGTGGCGTGAACGGCTTACTGAACCTTGTTCATGCCTTCCTGACGCAGTTCCTGAACCCCTTTCTGAGAGTCCTTGAGTGCTTGTTCGGCCTTGGCGGCCTGAGCCTTGCGCTCGGCGACGCGGGCGTCCCACTCGGCCTGTTCGGCCAGACGCTTGGCTTCGTCGTATTTCTTGTCATGCATGGCGATTTCGGCCTGCTTGAGTTTGTCCTGGGCCGATTTCATTTCCACAGCCGCGAATTCGGTACCGCCGGCGCTGACGGCGCTATTGACCGCCGATTGGGTCACCGCGTACTGCTCCGAAGGTGGATTACCGGCGCAACCGGCGAGAATGAAGCTGCTACCGATCGCCAGGGCAGCCAACTTCAAGCCGCGCAGGCCAGTGGACGAGGGTTTGGCAGTGCAGGTATTCATAGGCTTCAACTCCATTGGAAAACTCCTGAAAAAACTACAAATCCATGCTGGGACCGAAGCCGTGACGTCTGGTTTGGTGCTGGCGCCAAGGCGCGTTTATTTAAACAACCGTTCCAGTATGGTTACTCGGTGTGACCCGAGGCGTTTTTCAAAAGTTCAGCGAAGATGGCCATTCGCCAAAAGAATTACTGACTGATCGGTCAGTCGCAGAAAAGCTGAACTTTCAAGGCGCGCAGCGGTATTCCGGCGCGGGTGGGAAAGCATCGCGCCGGAAAGTCGCAACCAGGAATGAAAGCGGTCAGTGTTTGGATTTGTCGTTCTGCGAGGAAAGTTCGTGCAGATGCCGCCGGGACAAGGCGAGGAATCGCGGGGTCGGACCCACGTCTTCGTACAGCGGGTCGCCTTCTTCATCGGTCGCGACGACTTGCGAACCCTTGATGTAGGGGAAGCTTGCTTCCAGCTCTTCCAGTGCCGCCCCGATCAGCTCGCCGAGCAGCTCCTCGGGCTGGCGCTTGGGGTACATGTCGCAGATCGCCGCCAGCCGTGCGGCGGCTTCCACGTCCAGATGAATCGTGTAGCCAGTCTGGGTCAGACGGCCCTTGGCGTTTTCTTCCCAATGCTGGGCAAGCTCACGAATTTTCATGATGACCTCAATAAGCCTGCTCGTGGCAGGCGCGGTGAGTGACAAGCCGTGGTGTGGCTTAATCATGAGACTAGCTTTGTCCTGCAAGGTTTAAAGTCCCTTCGTCGCTTGTCAGAAACGGTGGGCATCGGCACTCTCTAATCCAAGAGCTGTCCGGACTTTTTGCTGGAGAAATGCTGATGACCGATATCGATGCACGCTTGCGCGAAGACGTTCACCTGCTCGGTGAGCTATTGGGCAACACCATCCGTGAACAATACGGGGACACGTTTCTCGACAAGATCGAGCAGATCCGCAAGGGTGCCAAGGCTGATCGACGCGGTTCCGTGGACGCCGAACTCAGCGCCAGCCTCAACCAGTTGAGCGAGGACGAACTGCTGCCGGTGGCGCGGGCGTTCAACCAGTTTCTCAACCTGGCCAACATCGCCGAGCAATACCAACTTATCCACCGCCGCGAAGAATCGCAGCCGGAACCCTTCGAGGCGCGGGTGTTGCCCGAGTTGCTCGCCCGGTTGCGGGCCGAAGGCCATGGCGCAGAGGCCCTGGCCCGGCAATTGGGGCGGCTGGAGATCGAATTGGTCCTCACGGCCCACCCCACGGAAGTGGCTCGCCGTACGCTGATCCAGAAATACGACGCCATTGCCGCGCAATTGGCCGCCCAGGATCACCGCGACCTGACCAGCGCCGAGCGCGCGCAGATTCACGAACGCCTGCAACGCTTGATCGCCGAAGCCTGGCACACCGAAGAAATCCGCCGCACCCGGCCGACCCCGGTGGACGAGGCCAAGTGGGGGTTCGCGGTAATCGAGCACTCGCTGTGGCAGGCCATTCCCAATTACCTGCGCAAGGCTGACCAGGCGCTGCATGCCGCCACCGGCTTGCGCCTGCCGCTGGAGGCCGCGCCGATCCGTTTTGCCTCGTGGATGGGCGGCGACCGTGACGGCAACCCGAATGTCACCGCCGCGGTGACCCGCGAGGTGCTGTTGCTGGCGCGGTGGATGGCGGCGGACCTGTACCTGCGTGACGTCGATCAACTGGCGGCCGAGCTGTCGATGCAACACGCCAGCGAGGCCTTGCGTGCCCAGGCCGGCGACAGCGCCGAACCTTATCGCGCAGTGCTCAAGCAACTGCGTGAACGCCTGCGCGCCACCCGCAACTGGGCCCACGCCTCCCTGAGCGCCGCCACGCCGCCAAGCGCCGACGTGTTGCAGCACAACCGCGAGCTGCTGGACCCCCTGGAACTGTGCTACCACTCGTTGCACGAATGCGGCATGGGCGTGATTGCCGACGGGCCGCTGCTAGATTGCCTGCGCCGGGCAGTGACCTTCGGCCTGTTCCTGGTGCGCCTCGACGTGCGCCAGGACTCGACGCGCCATACCGCTGCCATGACGGAAATAACCGACTACCTGGGCCTGGGGCGCTATGAGGATTGGAACGAGGAGCAGCGCATCAGCTTCTTGCTGGCGGAACTGAGCAACCGGCGTCCGCTGCTGCCGGCCCATTTCAAGCCATCGGCTGACACGGCGGAAGTTTTGGCGACGTGCCGGGAAGTGGCTGCGGCGCCAGCGGCATCCCTGGGTTCCTACGTGATCTCCATGGCCGGTGCGGCTTCCGATGTCCTCGCGGTGCAGCTGTTATTGAAGGACGCCGGCGTGTTGCGGCCAATGCGCGTGGTGCCGCTGTTCGAGACCCTGGCCGACCTGGACAACGCCGGGCCGGTGATCGAGCGGCTGTTGCTGCTGCCCGGCTATCGCTCGCGGCTGCAAGGCCCCCAGGAAGTGATGATCGGCTATTCCGATTCGGCCAAGGACGCCGGGACCACCGCGGCGGCCTGGGCGCAGTATCGGGCCCAGGAGCGGTTGGTGGACATCTGCCGCGAGCAGCAAGTCGAACTGCTGTTGTTCCATGGTCGCGGCGGCACCGTGGGCCGTGGTGGTGGTCCGGCGCACGCGGCGATCCTGTCCCAGCCGCCGGGTTCGGTGGCCGGGCGTTTCCGTACCACTGAGCAAGGTGAAATGATTCGTTTCAAATTCGGCCTGCCGGACATCGCCGAACAGAACCTCAACCTTTATCTCGCTGCGGTGCTTGAAGCGACGCTGCTGCCACCGCCGCCGCCCACGCCGCAGTGGCGGCACCTGATGGACGAACTGGCGGCCGATGGCGTCAAGGCCTACCGCGCCGTGGTGCGGGAAAACCCGCAATTTGTCGAGTACTTCCGCCAGTCCACCCCCGAGCAGGAACTGGGGCGCCTGCCCCTGGGCAGCCGTCCGGCCAAGCGTCGGGCCGGTGGCATCGAAAGCCTGCGGGCGATCCCGTGGATCTTCGGCTGGACCCAGACCCGCCTGATGCTGCCGGCCTGGCTCGGCTGGGAAACCGCACTGAGCAAGGCCCTGGAGCGTGGCGAAGGTGAGTTGCTGGGGCAGATGCGCGAGCAATGGCCGTTCTTCCGGACCCGCATCGACATGCTGGAGATGGTGCTGGCCAAGGCCGACGCCGATATTGCCCGCTCCTACGACGAGCGTTTGGTGGAACCTGGGCTGCTGCCTTTGGGTGCGCATTTACGCGACCTATTGTCGCAGGCCTGCTCGGTGGTCCTTGGGTTGACCGGTCAGTCGCAGCTACTGGCACATAGCCCAGCCACGCTGGAATTCATTCGTCTGCGCAACACTTACCTCGACCCGCTGCACCTGTTGCAGGCCGAACTGTTGGCGCGCTCGCGGCAGCAGGATGTAGCCCAGGGCAGCCCCGTGGAACAGGCGTTGCTGGTGTCTGTGGCGGGGATTGCCGCCGGTTTGCGCAATACCGGCTAAGGTTAGGCAGCGCACCGAAACGGCTCTCCCGGCGTTCCCGGGCGTTGTCCCTCGGGGGAGGGAACAGATTGGCCAGGCGACAGTTCGTTGCCCGGTTGCGACTCTCGCCACCCCCTCCGAAGGTCGTATCGGGCGCGGGTTCCTCCGACTTTCGGCGGCTTGTGTGGGTCGGGCCTGCTGTGTATCTTGATCAGCCTTTGGCCGTTTGGGCGGTCACGATCCTGTTTTTCGAAGATTGGCCCCACGAGGCGAATCCGAGCGTTTTACATAAAAAAATTGAGGAGCACATCGATGCGCGTCATTCTGCTGGGAGCTCCCGGGGCCGGTAAAGGTACTCAGGCAAAGTTCATCACCGAAAAATTCGGTATCCCGCAAATTTCCACTGGCGACATGCTGCGTGCCGCAGTCAAGGCGGGCACCGAGCTGGGCGTCAAGGCCAAGAGCATCATGGATGCCGGCGGCCTGGTGTCGGATGACCTGATCATCGCCCTGGTCAAGGATCGTATCGCGCAAGCCGATTGCGCCAACGGCTTCCTGTTCGACGGCTTCCCACGCACCATTCCCCAGGCTGAAGCCCTGGTGACTGCCGGTGTTGAGCTTGATCACGTGGTCGAAATCGCGGTCGACGACGAAGAGATCGTCCAGCGCATTGCCGGTCGTCGTGTCCACGAGCCGTCCGGCCGTGTCTACCACACCGTCTACAACCCGCCGAAAGTCGCGGGCAAGGACGACGTCACCGGTGAAGAGCTGGTGCAGCGCAAGGACGACACCGAAGAAACCGTGCGTCATCGCCTGTCGGTCTACCATTCCCAGACCAAGCCGCTGGTGGCGTTCTACCAGAATCTGTCGGCTGCCCAGGGCAAGCCGAAGTACAGCCACATCCCGGGCGTTGGCACGGTCGATGCGATCACCGGCAAGGTGCTCGAAGCGCTGAGCTGAAAAGTCTGATCAGTTGCAACAACTACGGCCCGCTTGCGGGCCGTAGTTGTTTATACTGGCGCACTTTTTTTCCACCTGATTTACGGACACATCGATGAGCACCTTGCTGGCCCTGGACACCGCGACTGAAGCTTGCTCCGTTGCCTTGCTGCACGACGGCAAGGTCACGAGCCATTACGAGGTGATCCCGCGCCTGCATGCGCAGAAGCTGTTGCCGATGATCCAGAAACTGCTGAGCGATGCCGGGACGACCTTGCAGGCAGTGGACGCGATTGCCTTCGGTCGCGGGCCGGGGGCTTTTACCGGCGTGCGCATCGCCATCGGCGTGGTGCAAGGACTGGCGTTTGCCTTGGAGCGGCCGGTGTTGCCGGTGTCGAACCTGGCGGTGCTGGCCCAGCGCGCTTTACGCGAACAAGGCGCCCGCCAAGTCGCAGCGGCCATCGATGCGCGCATGGACGAGGTGTACTGGGGCTGCTATCGCGAAACCGACGGCGAGATGCGTCTGGTGGGTGCCGAAGCGGTATTGCCGCCCGAAGCGGCGGCGTTGCCGAGCGGGGCCGACGGTGATTGGTTCGGTGCCGGTACCGGCTGGGGCTACGGCGAGCGCATCGCCGTCAGCCTGACCGGCCAGGACGCCACCTTGCTGCCTCACGCCGAAGACCTGCTGGCCCTGGCGCGCTTCGCCTGGGCCCGTGGTGAAGCCATCCCGGCCGATGATGCGCAACCCGTTTACCTGCGGGACAAAGTCGCAACGCCAAAATCCGAGCGATAAACCCAGCCTCCAGAAGCGGAACGCGGAGCGTCCCTGGCGGCATTCCCACGCGGAGCGTGAGGAACGATCTTCCACCGCCGCCGCAGCCTGATCGTTCCCACGCTCTGCGTGGTAATGCATCCCGTGACGCTCTGCGTCACCTTCCAGAAGCGGAACGCGGAGCGTCCCTGGCGGCATTCCCACGCGGAG
>NZ_JAHBCZ010000008.1:0-121275 GCF_019956035.1 Pseudomonas sp. A-RE-22 | reverse complement strand
GGGCGTGAGGTGTTCGGGGAGGGCTTGGGCGGGTGGGTCGATGATGTCCGGCAGGGTGGCGAACACGCTTTTGACGATGAGATCGGCCATCACGCCCAGGGCTGCCAGGTCCAGGTGCTGCAACTTGGGCATCAAGGCCAGGTCGGCTGCCAGGTCCGAGCTGATGTCTTCGCGCAGTTGGGCGATGGCCTGGCGCACCGGGAGGGAGCCGCCGTATTGCTCGCGGGCCAGGAACAGGAACTGCGATCGGTTGGCCTGCACCACATCGAGAAAGATCCGCACCGACGCGTCGATAATGCCGCCCATGACGAATTCGTTGTGGCGTACCAGGCGGATGGTTTCGCGAAAGGTCTGGCCGACTTCGCTGACCAGTGCCAGGCCCAGTTGGTCCATGTCGTCGAAGTGCCGGTAGAACCCGGTGGGCACGATGCCGGCTGTCCGGGCGACTTCCCGCAGGCTCAGGCTGCCGAACCCCCGGCCGCACTCCATCAAATGGCGGGCTGCGTCCATCAGGGCAATTCGGGTCTGTTGTTTCTGTTCGGCGCGGGGCAGCATCGCAAGGCTGGCTTCTGATTCACGGGAGCGACGCACTCTAGCAAATCGGCTTTGCCGACGTCGAACGGTAGAGAGGGATCAGGCGGGGAAAACGAGGGGTTTGAAAAGTCAAAAGCCCGATTGCAGGAATCGGGCTTTTTTCAGGGCCGCCATGCTTCAGCTCACTTCGCCGTTGCGTTCAATCACGCGATCACCACCGCCTTCGGCAAGGGTCTCGCCCAGTTTGGTGCGGGAAGAGCCGTCTTCAGCAAGAGTCTGGCCAGGGGTACGGTCAGAACCGTCTGCGGCAAGGGTCTGGCCAGGGGTACGGTCAGAACCGTCTGCGGCAAGGGTCTGGCCAGGGGTGCGGTCAGAACCGTCTGCGGCAAGGGTTTGGCCTGGGGTGCGGTCAGAACCGTCTGCGGCCAAGGTATCACTCTGTTTGGTACGGTCATAACCGTCCTCAGCGAGACCTTTTTCTTCCAGTTTGTCACGACCACCTTCGGCAACAGTCTGGCTGTAGACAGAATGGCTGTCCTTGACCTGTGGCGTGGCTTGTTCGGAAGCTGGCAATGCAAAGGCAGTCGAGGCCAGCAGTGAAAGGGACAGGCTCATCAGTAATTGGCGTTTCATGATCGTTGCTCCTTGGGAGGGCGATAAAGTGGGTACGAGGGCAATGCTACTCTCGATAAGTCGATATAAAAGTTCATAAACGCAATGGTAATAATCAACGGAATTGATTGTTCTGGGGGAGGGCTCTAGAACGGGCGTTTCCGAGGTGTGGTTTTGCACCGAGGTGGGTATTTTGTACCCGTCGTTGCCTCGCAAATGTGCGGGCGCGGTAACAGTTTGTTGGCTGATCGGTCAGGATTGTTGCTTTTTTTTGTGCCGTTCATCGGCACCTGTGGGCCGCTTTGCCAGTCCAACCCTTCATAACGAACCGACTGCAGGGTCGTGTTCCCAGCGGCGTCGCGGTTGCGGACGCTGACTTGTCATCAGGAGCCTTGTGCATGACGCGCACCTCGAAAATCCTCGCCTGGAGCTTTGCCAGCCTTGTTGTCCTGCTGGCCGTGCTGGTCCTGGTCATCGCCTTCTTCGACTGGAACCGCATCAAGCCCACGCTCAATGCCAAGGTTTCCGAGGAGTTGCATCGCCCCTTTGCCATTAACGGCAACCTGGCGGTGGCCTGGCAGCGTGAGCCGGAGGAAGGGTGCTGGCGAGCCTGGTTGCCGTGGCCCCATGTGGTGGCCGAGGACTTGAGCCTGGGCAACCCGGAGTGGTCGAAAACTCCGCAAATGGTCACGCTAAAACGTGTTGAGTTGCGCGTGTCGCCCTTGGCCTTGCTGGCCCGGCGGGTAGCGATTCCGCGCATCGACCTGACGGAGCCCGACGCCAACCTGCAACGTCTGGCTGATGGGCGCGCCAACTGGACCTTCCAGTTCGATCCGAAAGACCCGGACGCCGAGCCGTCCAGCTGGGTGGTGGACATCGGTGCCATCGGCTTCGACAAAGGCCACGTCACCCTTGACGACCAGACGCTCAAGACCCGGCTCGACCTGTTGATCGACCCGTTGGGCAAACCCATCCCGTTCAGCGATATCGTCGGTGACAAGGCTGCCAAAAAAGCCCAGGACCAGGGCGCGACACCGCAGGACTACGCGTTCGCCTTCAAGGTCGACGGGCAGTATCACGGGCAAGCCCTGGCCGGCTCCGGCAAGGTTGGTGGTTTGCTGGCATTGCAGGATGCGTCACGACCCTTTCCGCTCCAGGCCCAGGCGAAGATCGCCGAGACCCGCGTCGAACTGGCCGGCACCCTCACCGACCCGATGAACCTCGGGGCCCTGGACTTGCGCTTGAAACTGGCTGGCAACAGCCTGGCCCATCTCTACCCGCTGACCGGCGTGACACTGCCGGATTCGCCGCCTTATGCCACCGATGGCCGCTTGATTGCCAAGCTGCATGAGCCGGGTGGGGCGCTGTTTCGCTATGAGGCGTTCAACGGCAAGATCGGCGACAGCGATATCCATGGCGACCTGGCCTATGTCGCCAGCCAGCCCCGGCCGAAACTCAGTGGTGCGCTGGTCTCCAATCAACTGCTGTTCAGTGATCTGGCGCCGCTGATCGGTGCTGACTCCAATACCGAGCAAAAAGCCCGGGGCGGCGCCAGCAAGCAGCCGACCGGCAAGGTCTTGCCCGTGGAAGAGTTTCGCACCGAGCGCTGGAGCGTGATGGACGCCGATGTGGAGTTCACCGGCAAGCGCATCGTCCATAGCGAGCAGTTGCCGTTCACCGACCTTTACACCCATCTGGTGCTCAACGATGGGCAGTTGAGCCTCGAGCCCCTGCGCTTCGGCGTAGCCGGGGGCCGCCTCGATGCGCAGATCCGCCTCAACGGCCATACCCAGCCCCTTGAGGGCCAGGCCAAGCTGACGGCGCGCGGTTTCAAGCTCAAGCAGCTGTTCCCCGGTTTTGAGCCGATGAAAACCAGCTTCGGCGAATTGAACGGCGATGCCGATATCACCGGGCGCGGCAATTCGGTGGCGGCGTTGCTGGGCACCTCCAATGGCACGTTGAAAATGCTCATCAACGATGGCGCCATCAGTCGTGAGCTGATGGAGCTGGCGGGGCTGAACGTCGGCAACTACGTGGTGGGAAAAATCTTTGGCGACAAGGAAGTGAAGATCAACTGCGCGGCGGCGGACTTCGACATCAAGACGGGCCTGGCGACCACGCGCCTGTTCGTGTTCGACACCGAGAACGCGATCATCTACATCGACGGCACGGCGAACATGGCAAATGAACAGCTGGACCTGACCATCACCCCCGAGTCCAAGGGCTGGCGCCTGATTTCCCTGCGCTCGCCGTTGTACGTCCGCGGCCCGTTCGCCAAGCCCGCCGCCGGGGTCAAGGCAGTGCCGCTGATGCTGCGCGGCGCCGGGATGGTGGCATTGGGTGTGATCGCTGCACCGGCCGCCGGCCTGCTCGCGCTGGTAGCGCCAAGCGGCGGTGAGCCGAACCAGTGCGCGCCGCTGCTGGAGCAGATGAAGGCGGGCAAGGCGCCGGTGACAGTCAAGCCCACTCGGTAGCCGAGCCTTGCAATGATACTGCCGGCCCCATCGCGAGCAGGCTCGCTCCCACATTCGACCGAGTTTCTTCAGGAAGAATGCGGTCCCCTGTGGGAGCGAGCCTGCTCGCGATGGCGGTACTAGAGATCAGCCAGAATGTCGGCCATATCATCGGCATGCTCTTCTTCCTGGGCCAGGATGTCTTCGAAGATGCGCCGGGTGGTCGGGTCTTTTTCGCCGATGTACTGGATGATTTCCCGATAGCTGTCGATGGCGATCCGTTCGGCCACCAGGTCCTCGTACACCATTTCCTTGAGGGTGTTGCCCGCCACGTACTGGGCGTGGGAATTGCGGGTCAACAGGTCGGGGTTGAACTCCGGCTCGCCGCCCAATTGCACGATGCGTTCGGCGAGTTTGTCGGCGTGTTCGGCTTCCTGGTTCGCGTGCTCGAGGAATTCACTGGCCGCCACGCTGGCCTTGAGGCCGGTGGCCATGAAGTAGTGGCGCTTGTAGCGCAGCACGCAGACCAGTTCGGTGGCCAGCGCTTCGTTGAGCAGGCGGACAACTTCCTGCCGATCGGCGCCGTAGCCTTCGGTCACTGCGCCGTTCTGCACGTTCTGCCGTGCACGTTCGCGCAGGGTGGTTACATCGGATAAGTGCATGTCGCTCATCTCGTTCTCCTGGAGGCTGATCCGGTGGGAGCGTCACGCTCTGATGGCGCGATCACTCTAAGTCTGAGTGACACGGTCCTGAAAAAGTTTTACCGAGTTTTTCAGCGCATAGCCGGACAGCCGTGCTTCCTCCCCTAGCCACTGGAAGAACGCCCGCACCGGCGGATGGCGTTCGCGGCCCGGGACGCACAGGGCGCTGTAGCCGGCGCCATTGACCTGGACGTCCGGGCGATAGCCCACCAGCAAGCCGCTGGCGATGCTTTCAGAGGCCAGGATATTGCTCGCCAGCACTAGGCCCTGCCCGGCAATCGCCGCTTGCAAGGCGTAATGCTCCTCGTCGTACTCGCGCATGCATGGCTGCCGGGTGAGCCAGTTCTCCCCGGCCTGGGCGCACCAGGCATCCCAGCCGTGGGCGTACAGCTTGGAGTTGTGCCAATGCACGCTGATCAGCGTCGGCACCTGCCGTGCCGCCAGGGCCACCTGTTCAGGCGAGCCATAGACCCCGAAGCTTTCATCGAACAGGCACATGCCGTACAGGTTCGGGTAGGCGTCCAGGCTGTAGCGCACCACCAGGTCGACGCTGGCGTCCTGGTGCAGGTCGATCACTTCGCAGTGGGTGTCCAGGCGCACGTTGATGTTCGGGTGACGCGCATAAAAACGCCCCAGGCGAGGCACCAGCCACAGGGCGGCAAACGCTGCGGTGGTGGACAGTGTCAGGTGGCTGTTGCTGCGTTGCGGGCGCAGGGTGTCGACGCTTTGCGCCACCTCCAGCAATGCCCCGTGCAGGCTGTGGAACAAGCGTTGCCCGCCGTCGGTGAGGCGTACCTGGCGTGGCAGGCGCTCGAACAGCACCAGCCCCAGCCAGGTCTCCAGGGATCGAATCTGATGGGAGACCGCCGTAGGCGTCACCGACAGCTCCGCCGCAGCCGCCTTGAAACTGAGCAGCCGCGCGGCTGCCTCGAAGGCACGCAGGGCGTTGAGCGGCAGGTTGGCGAACATTCTAATTCTCCTGAAATGCGATGGATGAAATTAACTCATCCAGATGAACTAACGCTCATTTGTCCGCCAGCGGCGACGAGCTTCAAGCTGCGAGGCACAAGCAGTGTTGATTGTAGCCGCATAAAAGGAGATTCAGATGAGTAAGATTCTTGTGGTACATGGCAGTCCCCGTGGCGAGCGCTCTCATTCCCGGCGCTTGGCCGAGGCCTTCGTTTCGGCGTGGCAGGCTGACCATCCGCAATCCCAATTGACCCGCCGCGAAGTCGGGCGGGCAGTGATTGCGCCGGTCAACGAAGCGTTCATCGCTGCGGCGTTCTACCCCGAGCCTCAGGCTCGACCGTTGATCATGCAAGCGGACCTGGCCCTGAGCGATGCCTTGGTCGAGGAGTTGCAAGCCCATGACCGATTGGTGATCTCCGCGCCGATGCACAACTTCAGCGTGCCCAGCGGCGTGAAGGCCTGGATCGACCAGATCGTGCGCATCGGGCTGACGTTCAACCACAGCCTGGATAACGGCGTGTCGCACTACGAGCCGCTGTTGCTGGGCAAGAAGGCGCTGATCGTGACCAGTCGCGGCGATTTCGGTTTCGGCCCCGGCGGCCAGCTGGAAAGCATGAACCACGCCGACACGCTGTTGCGCACCGTCCTGGGGTTTATCGGCATCACCGATGTGACGGTGGTGGCGGCCGAAGGCGAGGAGTCGGCCGAGCGCAGCTTTGCGTTGTCCTGCGCCGAGGCCGAGGAGCGTTTGCTGGCGCTGGCGCGGACTTTTTGAAAAAGGGCTGCTGCACAGCCTAACGGGAGCAAGCTCCCTCGCCACGGATTCATCTGGGTGTCATAGACTGGTCATCATCGGTACCGATGCTGAGCCCTCTTGATCACAAGGATGTCGCCATGTCGCAACGCTGCGCCACTCGTTATCCGCTGGTACTGGTCCCGGGCATGCTCGGGTTCATACGCCTGGTGTTGTATCCGTACTGGTATGGGATCGTCTCGGCGTTGCGTCGCGGCGGGGCCGTGGTCGTGGCGGTGAAGGTTTCGCCGCTGCATTCTTCCGAGGTGCGCGGCGAGCAATTGCTGGCGCGTATCGAGGAGGTCCTGCGTCAAACCGGTGCGCAGAAAGTCAACCTGATCGGCCACAGCCAGGGCAGCCTCACCGCCCGCTATGCAGCCGCCAAACGCCCGGACCTGGTGGCGTCGGTCACGTCGGTGGCCGGCACCAACCACGGCTCCGAGCTGGCGGATTACCTGCAAGCCCATTACCCCGCCGACAGTGCCAAGGGGCGCGTGCTCAGTGCCGTGCTGCGCCTGATCAACGCCCTGATGAGCCTGCTGGAAACCGGTTATCGCGGGCCCAAGCTGCCGGTGGACATTCATGCGTCCCATGCCTCCCTGACCACCGCCGGGGTAGCGCTGTTCAACCAACGTTATCCACAGGGCTTGCCGCAAACCTGGGGCGGGAATGGACCGGAAGAGGTCAATGGCGTGCGTTATTACTCGTGGTCCGGCACCTTGCAGCCGGGCAAGACCGACAAGGGGCGCAACCTGTTCGACGGCACCAACCGCAGCTGCCGTTTATTTGCGCGTACGTTTGTGAGGGAAGCGGGGCAATGCGACGGCATGGTCGGACGCTACAGCTCGCACCTGGGCACCGTCATCGGCGATGACTATCCGCTGGACCACTTCGATATCGTCAACCAATCGCTGGGGTTGGTGGGCAAGGGGGCCGAGCCGATCCGGTTGTTTGTCGAGCATGCCGAGCGGTTGAAGGCTGTCGGAGTGTAACCCGCTGGACCGCGTTATCGTTCATCGCGAGCAAGCTCGCTCCCACATTGATGGTGTACACACTCCCCTGTGGGAGCGAGCTTGCTCGCGATGGCGGTAGCTCAGGCACAGAGGAGCAACCTGGTGAAGGTGTAACAGGCTTTGTCTACACTGCACCTCATCGCCACACCCTCGTGTGGCAGCCAGGAGAAACATCATGAAGATGCTGCGTGTCCCTTTGTTGATGATCGGTTTGCTACTGTGTTCCCAGGGCTTCGCCGCGACGGCGCAGCAGACCAAGATGACCACCTGCAACGCCGACGCCACCGCCAAGGCGCTCAAGGGCGACGAGCGCAAGGCCTTCATGAGCACCTGTCTCAAGGCTACCGCCGCACCGAGCACCCCGCAGGAGCGTATGAAAACCTGCAATGCCACGGCCACCACCCAGGCGTTGAAGGGCGATGCTCGCAAGGCGTTCATGAGTGAGTGCCTGAAGAAAAAATAAGCAGAGGATTTTCTGAAGCCTGTGCCGACGATAGGGTCGGCACAGCCACCGAAAAAAAAACCCTGAACTGCGACCAAGGTCGGCCGATACAATCCTAGTGCTGCTAGTGGAAGGCTGGCAGACTGCCGATCCTTTCACGCCGTTTTGTCCTGAGGCTGTATGCCAACGTTTTCTCAGCGTCATGTATTGTTGGTGATCAGTTGGGTGATCATTTTTGGTGGGCTGTTGCTGGTGCTGCCGCTGCGCCTGTTGCCGAGCCTGCTGGCCGGGCTGCTGGTGTTCGAACTGGTCAACATGCTCACCCCGCAGCTGCAGCGACTGATCGAAGGCCGCCGCGCTCGCTGGTTGGCGGTAGCGTTGCTGGGCACGCTGGTGGTCAGTGTGCTGACGTTGATCTTCGCCGGCGCTTTCAGTTTCCTGCTGCATGAAGCGGAAAACCCGGGCGCGTCCCTGGACAAGTTCATGACCGTGGTCGACCGTGCCCGTGGGCAATTGCCGCCGTTCATCGACGCTTACCTGCCGGCCAGCGCTGCCGAGTTCCGGGTGGCGATCGGTGATTGGGTGAGCAAGCACCTGAGCGACCTGCAACTGGTGGGCAAGGACGCGGCCCATATGTTCGTGACGCTGCTGATCGGCATGGTGCTGGGGGCTATCGTTGCCCTGCAGCGCATCCCCGACCTGACCAAGCGCAAGCCCCTGGCCGCCGCGCTGTTCGATCGCCTGAACCTGCTGGTCAAGGCGTTTCGCAACATCGTCTTCGCCCAGATCAAGATTTCCCTGCTCAACACCTTCTTCACCGGGATTTTCCTGGCGGTGGTGCTGCCGCTGTTCGGCATCAAGCTACCGCTGACCAAGACCCTGATCGTGATGACCTTCCTGCTGGGGCTGCTACCGGTCATCGGCAACCTGATGTCCAACACACTGATCACCATTGTCGGCCTGTCGCTGTCGATCTGGGTGGCGGTGGCGGCGCTGGGTTACCTGATCGTGATCCACAAGCTCGAATACTTCCTCAACGCCCGCATCGTCGGCGGGCAGATCAGCGCCAAGTCCTGGGAATTGCTCATGGCGATGCTGGTGTTCGAAGCCGCATTCGGCCTGCCGGGGGTGGTGGCGGGGCCGATTTATTATGCGTATCTCAAGAGTGAGTTGAAGCAGGTGGGGATGGTCTGATCCGGTAGGCGTCGCCTGTTCTGACGTCATCGCGAGCCTGCTCGCGATGAACGCGCCGCAGAACTGGATCAGACCTGTGTGCCGTACCGCTTCATCGCCTCGATCGCCAACCCGCTGCCGATACTGCCGAAGATATTGCCTTCCACATGCTGCGCCTGGGGCAGCATCGCCGAGACGCTGTTGCGCAGCGCCGGGATGCCGCTGGAACCGCCGGTAAAGAACACCGTGTCCACCTGATCGACCCGCACGTTGGCATCGTTGAGCAACTGCGTGACGCTGCCGCGCACCCGCTCCAGCAAGCCGTCGATGGCCGATTCGAACAGTGCCCGGCTCAGGTCCACGCTCAGTCCCGGCTCGATCCGGTCCAGGAGCAAATGGCGCTGGTCGGCGTGGGTCAGCTCGATCTTGGTTTCTTCCACTTCCATCGCCAGCCAGTGCCCGGCGCGCTGTTCGATCAGTTTGAACAGCCGGTCGATGCCGCCAGTGTCTTCGATGTCGTAGCGCATGCTGCCCAGGGCGAGGGTGGATTTTTGCGAGTACACCGCGTTGATGGTGTGCCAGGTCGCCAGGTTCATGTGGTGACTGGTGGGCATGTAGGCGCCACTCTTCATGCGGCTGCCGTAGCCGAACAGCGGCATCAGGCCGGCCAGCGAGAGCTGCTTGTCGAAATCGGTCCCGCCGATGTGCACGCCACCGGTGGCGAGGATGTCGTCGTGGCGATTGTCGTGGGTGCGGCGCTCGGGGGACAGGCGCACCAGGGAGAAGTCCGAAGTACCGCCGCCGATGTCGACGATCAGCACCAGCTCTTCCTTCTCGATGGTCGATTCATAGTCGAATGCCGCCGCGATAGGTTCGTACTGGAACGAAACCTCCTTGAAACCGATGGCGCGGGCGACGTCGACCAAAGTGTTTTCCGCTTCCTGGTCGGCCATTTCATCGTCGTCGACGAAAAACACCGGGCGCCCCAGCACCACTTCTTCGAATTCCCGACCGGCGGTGGCTTCGGCGCGTTTCTTCAACTGGCCGATGAACAGCCCCAGCAGATCCTTGAACGGCATGGCCGTGCCCAACACGCTGGTGTCGTGCTTGATCAGCTTGGAGCCCAGCAGGCTCTTGAGCGAGCGCATCAGCCGGCCTTCGTAGCCTTCCAGGTATTCGTGCAGGGCCAGGCGGCCATACACCGGGCGACGTTCCTCGAGATTGAAAAAGACCACCGAAGGCAGGGTGATCTTGTCGTCCTCCAGCGCGATCAACGTTTCCATGCCGGGGCGCAGCCAGCCGACAGTGGAGTTGGACGTGCCAAAGTCGATGCCGCAGGCACGGGCCGGGGATGCGTTTTTCATGTCTTTCGGGTTCCAGTTGAAAAAACGGCCGCGCAGTGTATGTCAGTGTGGCGCGGATTCGAAGGCCGGTTATCTGCTAATTCGCAAACACCGGCCTTGAAAGACTGGCTTATACCCCCAAACTTGCTGGCATGGGCCTGGTAGCACACGGCGGTACAAGAACCGCCACCGGCTGCCGATAAACTTCTGACGCGCCGCCCGGTCACAAACCTTGAGATTGGTCAAACTCCGGGGCTTGTACCACGAGCATGCTGTGCATGGCGGTGCTATATCGATAACGGATGGTGATCCTTCAATGGACTTCAAAGACTATTACAAGATCCTGGGTGTCGAGCCGACGGCCGACGACGCCACGATCAAGGCCGCCTATCGCAAACTGGCGCGCAAGTACCACCCGGATGTGAGCAAGGAAAAGGACGCCGAGACCAAATTCAAGGACGTCTCCGAAGCTTATGAAGCGCTGAAAAGCGCCGACAAGCGCGCCGAATACGACGAACTGCGCCGCTACGGCCAGCACGGCCAGCCGTTCCAGGGACCACCGGGCTGGCAGAGCCGTGGTGGTTTTGGCGGCCAGGACACCGGGGACTTCTCGGACTTCTTCAGTTCGATCTTCGGCAATCGCGGGCCGGGTTTCGGTGGTGGGCAGTCAGGTCGCAGTGCCGGCCGTCGAGGACAAGACGTGGAAATGGAATTACCGATCTTCCTGGAAGAGACCCTGTCGAGCGAGTCGAAAAAAGTCAGCTTCCAGGTGCCGCAGTACAACGCGGCCGGCCAGCATGTGAGCAACACCAGTAAAAGCCTGAACGTGAAGATTCCGCTGGGGGTGACCGACGGCGAACGCATCCGCCTCAAGGGCCAGGGGGCGCCGGGTATCGGTGGCGGTGCCAATGGCGATTTGTACCTGACCATTCGTTTCGCGCCGCACCCCAAGTTCGACGTCGAAGGCCAGGACCTGATCATCACCTTGCCCCTGGCGCCGTGGGAACTGGCGCTGGGCACGGAAGTGGCGGTGCCGACCCTCACCGGCAAGATCAACCTCAAGGTCCCGGCCGGCAGCCAGAACGGCCAGCGCATGCGCGCCAAGGGCCACGGCCTGCGCAACAAGGCCGGCGAGCGCGGCTACCTGTTCGTGCAGCTCAAGGCCGTGATGCCAAAGACTGGCGATGAGGCGGTCAAGGCGTTGTGGGCGGAACTGGCGAAGAAAGCCGCGTTCGATCCGCGGGAGAACTTCTGAATACATCGCATGTGGGAGCAAGGCTTGCCCGCGATGAATGCAACTCGATCTCCAGGAGTTGAGGCGCCCCTGTCGCGAGCAAGCTTTGCTCCCACAGATTGGGTGTTCACAAGGGTAGACGGGGCTAGACTCGACAGTTAAAGCATTGGGAGAAGCAGACCATGAGCAACCCGATCATTGAACTGAACCTGAGGGAGTTCTGCGAGGCCGCTTCGTTGGCGGACATCCATGTCATCGAAATCGTCGAGCATGGGATCCTCGAGCCCGAAGGCACGGTGCCGACAGACTGGCGTTTCACCGATTACGAACTGCTCCTGGCCAAGCGTGCCGCCAAGCTGCATCACGACCTGGACCTGGAGTGGGAAGGCGTCGCCCTGGCCCTGGATTTGCTGGAAGAGGTCCAACAGTTGCGCACCGAGAATCGCCGGCTGCGACAGCAATTGAAACGCTGGGTGGGATAACGGCGGCGGGTCATATCCCGTCGAAAATAGATAGATAGCGATAACCATAAATAGTTACCGCATCCAGCGCTGTGGCACTGAGTAGGCTCGGGTTTTCCAACAACAAGGATGACCCGATATGCCAGAACCGATTCTTGGCCCTGTGCGCCCGGAAAGCCGCGGCATGCACTTGGACCTGCTCAAGACCCGAATTCCCGGCTGGTACAGCGGCGCTATCGTGCAACGCCAGCAGGAACTGAGCGACCATGTGCTGGACCTTCCAGATTGGTACGTGAAGGCCTCCCACGAAACCAGGGCCCGCCTCAAGCGCAGTCACGCCCGCTACCGCGAAACCCTGAACCAGATCGACAATGTGCTGGGCAATGTCCAGGACATTCGCGCCTTTGCCGAGCCGTTGCTCAACCAGGCGATCCAGGATGAGTTCAAGCGCACGCAGAACGTCAATCAGGTTTATTTCGTCCGCAAGTACGGGCGCCAGGCGCGCGGTGATTTTTTTGGCGCGTTGGTGCTCGACAGCGAGGGCAGCCATTTCGATCGCTACGAATACCACGGCACTTCGTTGCTGGAGGCCGCGCTGGCCAATTTCGACGCCGACGAAGAGCGCAAGCCCGGCTGTGACGACTGCAGCCTCATTACTACGGTGCGGCCGTTTTATACGGGCGAGGTTGTTCCGGCCATCAACGCCTTTCGCGCCGGGGCGTTGCCGATCACGCCCGAGGCTTTTGCCAGGCTGTGCCGCAAGCTGGACCTGGGGCGCCGCTATCAGGAACACATCAACGCCATCGTACGGCCGATCGACCACCAGTTGGATCGCCAACTGCGCGCGCATCACCAAGAGGGATTGGCGCTTTGTGTCGAGGTCGCCTGGGCCAAGGGCGACATCAGCCTGGCCGCTTACCGAATGTTGCAGCAGGTGGTCAGCGATCAGCGCGAGGTCATGCTCGATGGGCGGGCGGTGACGTTCACCTCATTGAGCATTTTCGGCATCGGCTTGGTTGGCCCGGTACTGATCGGGCCCGACCGGGAGAGCAGTCGGCGGGTGGAACGGGTGGTGGTCTACCTGCCGGGCGATCCTGAGCAACCCCTCAAGGAATATGCGTCCAGCGGCGAATTCATGGTCGATCTGCGCCGGCGTTTGCATCGCGTCGCCTACCGGCGCTTCTTCAGCCGCTTTGTGCCGTTGCGCCAACTGGGCGGATTTTTCCAGCGCTTCAACCGCCTCTACCAACCCGGCGCGCCAGCGGATGATCAGGCCGATTACCCGCTCAAGTCGAAATTGCCGGCACTGCCCATGGAGACGTCCTCCCTGCCCGACCCCTTGTGGGAATCGCTGCGTCGCAGGCAGATCCAGAAGATCCAGGCCGATGCCCGGGCGGTGGCGGTGCCCACCGGTGATGAAGACAAAAAAACCCGTCTGGCGCGGCTGGACAGTTACCTGGATGCCGTGATCGATGTCTTCAACCTGGCAGCGTTCGTGGTGCCAGGGCTTGGGCCGCTGATGCTGACGGTGGGCGCTGTGCAGATGTTCAACGAAGCGTTCGAGGGCATCGAAGCGTTCGAGCGCGGCGAGACCCGGGAAATGTGGGCGCATTTCTCCAGCGTGGCCCTCAACACGGCATTCGTCGCCACCGGTGCGGCGGTGCTGCCGCACATTCAGTGGTCGAGCACGGTGGAGCAGTTGGAACCGGTCCAACTGGCCAATGGCGATTCACGCCTCTGGCGCCCCGACATGGTGCCTTACCGGAGTACGCTGGAGCCGCCGGCGACCTTGGGCCCGGATACTCAAGGGCTGTACCGGGTCGAGGGTCGAGACGTTGTGTCGTTGGACGACCAGAATTACCAGGTGCAACAGGACCCGACGACCCAGCGCTATCGCATTCGTCATCCTTCCCGCGGGCCGGACGCCTATCAGCCTGGGCTGACGGACAACGGTAGCGGTGCCTGGAGCCATGAACTGGAACGGCCGCGCAGCTGGGAAGGGGCTACGCTGATGCGCCGGCTCGGCCATCGCGTCAAGAGGTTCAGCGACGCAGAGCTGGAGCAGATCCGTACGGCCAGTGGCACCAGCGAGCAGGTGTTGCGGCGGCTGCATGTCGAGGGTGAACCGATGCCGGCCTTGCTGGCCGACACGATCAAGCGCTTCGACCTGTGCCGGCAAGTCGACGATTTCATCGGGCAACTGCAAAGCGAAGATCCGCTGCAGTATGAACACGCCGATCCGATGACCCAGTTGCATCTACTCACGGGCTACGGTCCGTGGCCAAAAGGGCTCAAGCTCAAAGTGGTCGACGGCGGGGGCAGGACGCTTTGGGAATACGTTCGCCCATCGGAAGAAGGGGACCGGGTTCGCGACGTCATCATCCGCGAGAGGAAAGTCCGCACACCCTGGGTGTTGAAGAATCTGATCGAGACGGTGGACGCTGCGGGGGGCGATCTGTTGGCGGGCACGAGCCCGGCAATTGCGAAAACCAATATGGACGCTCGGATCCAGCAGCTGCGCAAGACACTCGCCGCCGTGGTGGTGCGGGAAAAAATGCACGTGTTCAACGATTACTACGCCAAGGAAGACGTGTCGAGCGAGCCGCGTGCAGCACTGATCAAGTCGCGGTTTCCCTCGGTTCCAGCGGCGGCCATCGAACAGGTGGTGGCGTTTGCCAACCCGGCCGAGCAACAGCAAATGGCCGCTTGGGACTTCGCGGATACGACCCAGACCAAACCCATTCCACTGCGTATCGCCGAAGAGCTGCGGGACTACCAGCGAGCGCTGCGTTTGAACCGGGCCTACGAAGGGCTCTATCGCGAGGCGTTGGTTACGGCCGACACCCCCCGACTGGTGTTGGCGACCTTGAAGAGCTTGCCCGGATGGAACGACGCGGTGCGCATCGAGCTGCGCGACGAGGTGTTTTCAGGCGCCTTGATCGACAGCGTCGGCGCCCAGGACGCAATGCAGACCAAGGTCGTGGTCAAGGACGGTGAGCGCTACAAGGCCTTCGACGACAACGGCAATGAACTGAGCCACTGGGATAGCCTCTACGATGCCGTGCAGCATGCGCTCCCCGATGCGGAGCGGCGGGCCATGGGCCGCCCTTCGGTTCATCACGGCGCCCTCTTGCAGAAGGCTGTCGGTGCAACACCATTGAGCCGAGCTTCGCTGGCGAAGCACCTGCAGATGCAACCGCGCAAGTCATCCTTCAAATCACCGATGCGCCTGGCCTCGGGCAAGGTTGGTTACCCCATGAGTGGCGTGCGGGGGTTGTTGGGCCTGGGGCGGTCCCCCGAGCGTCGGGTGCTGGATTTGTACCCGGACTATACGAGTGAGCAAGTCCAGGCCCTGTTGCGGTCCCTGGGGGATCAAGCCGTTCCCGAACTCAAGCGGCGCAAAGTCGAGCTGGATACGCTGATCCGCGATCTGGACCGCTGGGCCACCACCCCCGTATGGCTTGATGCGGGTAATGATCGTCTCGAGCAACTGCTACCCGCGATCAAGCGGGGTGTGGCTAATCGAATTCAATGGTGCTGGCGGCGCCAAGGCCCGATCGTTGCGGCGGCGGATGGCAGCAGGGTTGGCTATGAGCTTAATCTGAGCGGGGTGGCGTTAGGGACGCTGCCAGGTCTGTCGGCCGACTTCAGCCATGTGGTCTCGCTGAAGCTGCGTAGCATGCGCTTGGCGGAACCCTCCTGCGACACGTTCCTCAAGAGCTTCTCCGCGCTCCGTTGGCTGGACATGTCGTTCAACCGCCTGAACGATCTTCCCCCTTCGGTGGAGTTGATGGAGGGGTTGACCCGGCTGCACTTGGCGATGAATGAAATCACCCTGTCCGCGCGCAGCATTCAGATTCTTGAAGGGCGTACCCAGCTGAAAATCCTCGACCTGAAATGGAACCCCCTGGGCCAATTACCGGATTTCAGCCGGTTGCCCGACCTGCGCAGGCTGAATCTGAACGGTACCGATATCAGCACTTGGCCGACTGGCCTGCGCGACCTGCCGCTGGAAGAGCTCGATTTGCGCAACAACGAGTTGACCGAAGTGCCGACCGAACTGACGGATCCACCGGCCGAGCGTGCTCACGCCACGGCACGGGTCAATGGCGTGACCTTCGTGCAGAACAATCCACTGAACGAGGCGACCCAGCAGCGCTTGCGTGATTATTGGGCGAACCTCGCAACGTCGCATCCCGAATGGGTGACCTTTCGTTCGCCTGGCGCGTTTGAACATGTCCCAGGGGGAAGGCTATCGGATGTGGATCGATGGCTGCTAGACCTGCCCAGGGAGCAACAGCAGGACAAAAATACACTGTGGCGGAGCCTGGAGGCTGAAACGCAGTCCAGGGAGTTTTTTCAGCTGTTGAACCGATTGGCCGGCTCTTACCAGGACGTGGAAAATTATCCGGACCTCCAGGCGCGTGTCTGGCAGATGCTTGAAGCGATCAGGGACTCCACCGACTTGCGCCGTGAGCTGTTCGACCTGGCTGGCGCGCCGGCGTGTGAGGATCGCGCCGCGTTGTCCTTCAGCTACCTGGAAATCAAATTGATGATCCACAACGCCAAGGCCCTGACGGTGGGAGAACAGGAGGCTGTGGCGCTGATCCGGCTGGCCAAGGGGCTGTTTCGCCTCGATGAGGTGGAGCGTATTGCCCTGCAGGATATCCAGCTGCGGCGTGACACGATCAATGCTCGTGAGGATCTCACCGCCGCGCAAAAGAATCGGCTCATCAGGCAGATCGAAGAGGTGGAGGTGCGGTTGGCCTACCGTGTCGGTCTCAAGAGTCGACTGGAACTGCCGGGACAGCCCAAGGGTGGGCGCTTTATCCAGATGGCCGGCGTTACGGCAGAGATGCTCAATGCGGCGGCGGCCGAGATCCTGGCGCTGGATGATTCACCGAAGCAATTGCAGTCGCTGGTTGGCCGGGACTTCTGGATCGATTACGTGAAGCAAAAACGCGCGAGCCTTTTCCAGGCGATGAATGATGGCCTCATCGCCAATCAGCTTGCGCTGGATGAGGCGAAAGCGGCCGGAACCCTGGAGGAGCCTGACTATGTCAGCCAATCCGAGACACTGGGCTTGCAACACAAGGTCAAGGAAGCGGAACTTATCCAGTTATTGACCGAAGAGGAGCTGGACGCCCTGGTGGAAAGCACGGACCTGTAAGACGACCCCGAAAAAATGTGGGAGCGAGCTTGCTCGCGATAGCGGTGGTTCAGTTTGCATACGTGTTGAATGTGCCGCCGCCATCGCGAGCAAGCTCGCTCCCACAGGATCAAAACAGGAAATAGCGCTGCGCCATCGGCAGCACTTCAGCCGGTTCGCACCACAGCAACACGCCGTCGGCCTTGACCTGGTAGGTCTGTGGGTCAACGTCGATGCTCGGCAGGTAGTCGTTGTGGATCAGGTCGGTCTTCTGCACGTCGCGGCAGCCTTTGACCACGGCGATTTTCTTCTTCAGCCCAAGCTGTTCCGGCAACCCGGCGTCGGCGGCGGCCTGGCTGATGAAGGTCAGGCTGGTGGCATGCCGTGAGCCGCCGTAGCTTGCGAACATCGGCCGGTAGTGCACCGGTTGTGGCGTCGGGATCGAGGCGTTGGCGTCACCCATCAGGCTGGCGGCAATCGCCCCGCCCTTGAGGATCAACGTCGGCTTGACGCCGAAGAACGCCGGGCGCCACAGCACCAGGTCGGCCCACTTGCCCACTTCGATGGAACCCACTTCATGGCTGATGCCGTGGGTGATCGCCGGGTTGATGGTGTACTTGGCGATGTAGCGCTTGATGCGGAAGTTGTCGTTGCCTTCGCCGTCGCCGGGCAGGGCGCCGCGTTGCTTCTTCATCTTGTCGGCGGTCTGCCAGGTGCGCGTGATGACTTCGCCGACGCGGCCCATGGCCTGGCTGTCGGAGCTGATCATCGAGAACGCGCCGAGGTCGTGGAGAATGTCTTCGGCGGCGATGGTCTCGCGGCGGATGCGGCTTTCGGCGAAGGCCACGTCTTCGGCAATGCTCGGGTCCAGGTGATGGCAGACCATCAGCATGTCCAGGTGTTCGTCGATGGTGTTGCGGGTGAACGGCCGGGTCGGGTTGGTGGAACTGGGCAGCACGTTGGCGAAGCCACAGGCCTTGATGATGTCCGGCGCGTGACCACCACCGGCGCCTTCGGTGTGGTAGGTGTGGATGGTGCGGCCCTTGAAGGCGGCGAGGGTGGTTTCGACGAAGCCCGATTCGTTGAGGGTGTCGGTGTGGATCGCCACCTGCACGTCGTACTGGTCGGCCACGCTCAAGCAGTTGTCGATGGCTGCTGGTGTGGTGCCCCAGTCTTCGTGCAGCTTCAGGCCGATGGCGCCGGCCTTGACCTGCTCGATCAACGGCTCCGGCAGGCTGGCGTTGCCCTTGCCGGTGAAGCCGATGTTCATCGGGAAGGCGTCGGCGGCCTGGAGCATGCGCGCCAGGTGCCATGGGCCGGAGGTGCAGGTGGTGGCGTTGGTCCCGGTGGCGGGACCGGTGCCGCCGCCGATCATGGTGGTGACGCCGCTCATCAGCGCTTCTTCGATCTGCTGGGGACAGATGAAATGGATGTGGGTGTCGATGCCGCCGGCAGTGAGGATCATGCCTTCGCCGGCGATCACTTCGGTGCTGGCGCCGATGGCGATGGTCACGTCGGGCTGGATGTCCGGGTTGCCGGCCTTGCCGACGGCCGCGATGCGTCCGTCCTTGAGGCCGACATCGGCCTTGACGATGCCCCAGTGGTCGATGATCAGCGCGTTGGTGATCAAGGTGTCGACGACCTCGGCGGCCAGCAGCTGGCTTTGGCCCATGCCGTCGCGAATCACCTTGCCGCCGCCGAATTTCACTTCTTCGCCGTAGGTGGTGAAGTCTTTTTCCACTTCGATCCACAACTCGGTGTCGGCCAGGCGGACCTTGTCACCGACGGTGGGGCCGAACATGTCGGCGTAGGCTTGTCTCGAAATCTTCATGTGCTCGCCTTGAAACTCAATTGATAGTAAGGCCGTTCGCTGCGCTCACTTTTCGCGAGCAGGCTCGCTCCCACAGTTGACCGCATTCCCCTGTGGGAGCGAGCCTGCTCGCGAAGGGGCCAACGCAAATGCCGTGACCTAAAGGTTGCCCATGACCCGCCCGGCAAACCCGAACACCCGGCGATGCCCGGCCAGGTCCACCAGTTCCACCTCGCGGCTCTGGCCCGGTTCGAAGCGCACCGCGGTGCCGGCCGGGATGTTCAGGCGCATGCCACGGCTGGCGGCGCGGTCGAAGGTCAGGGCGTCGTTGGTTTCGAAAAAGTGATAGTGCGAACCGACCTGGATCGGCCGGTCGCCGCTGTTGGCGACGTTCAGCGTGAGCGTGCGGCGGCCGACGTTGAGTTCGATGTCGCCAGGCTGGACCTGGTATTGCCCTGGAATCATTGCGGTTGCCCCAAAGTCTTGTAGTAAATGGCGGTCGGTGTGTAGGTCCCGTCCGGGCTCTGGCAGTAGTCGGGCAGTTCGCCGACGCGGGTGTAGCCCATGGCCCGGTAGAACGCCTCGGCCTCGGAGCCGGCCTCGGTGTCGAGGTACAGCAGGCCGCGCTTGTGCTGACGGGCGCCGAGTTCCAGGGCACTCATCAATTGCTGGCCCAGGCCACGACGGCGGGCCTCGCCGCGGACCAGCAGCTTCTGCACTTCGGCGCGATTGAGTCCGTTGGGCTTCTGGCACAGGGCAAGCTGGACGCTGGCCTGCACCTGTTCATCCTTGACCACCACCCACAGCAGCAGGTGGCCCTGGTTGAGGCTGGCCTGGACCTCGTCGAAATAGGCGCGGGCCTGGACGGCATCGAGATCGGCCATGAACCCCACGCTGGCGCCGTACCCGACGGCGTCGAGCAACAGATCGATCAGGCCCTGGCGATAATGCGCAAAGCTTTCAGCGTGGACTCGACGTAACTGGGCGGGGTTCATAGGCATCACTCCTTGTCGAAGACGGGCGGTTGCGCCCCGGGATTGAGGACCAACTGCATGAAAGTCAGATCCAGCCAGCGGCCGAACTTGGTACCCACCTGGGGCATCTGCCCGGTGGTGACGAAACCGGCGCGCTCGTGCAGTCGAATCGAGGCGACGTTGCCGCTCTCGATGGCGGCGACCATCACGTGTTTGCCGCAGGCCCTGGCGCGCTCGATCAGTGCGCTCATCAACAACGGGCCGAGGCCATTGCCGCGCTGGTCGCTACGTACGTAGACCGAATGCTCCACGGTGTGCCGGAAACCATCGAAAGGCCGCCAGTCGCCGAATGAAGCGTAGCCGAGCACGTTCTCCTCGGCGTCGACCACCACCAGCACCGGATAGCCTTGGGATTGTCGTGTACTGAACCACGCCTGGCGATTGCCCAGGTCCACTGACTGTTCGTTCCAGATCGCGGTGGTGTTCAGTACCGCGTCGTTGTAGATATCGCGGATCGCTGGCAGGTCCGGGTGTTGGGCGTCACGAACGTGGTGAGTCATTGCGTGGCCTCAGGCGATGGGCTGGTGGACGGTGACCAGTTTGGTGCCGTCGGGAAACGTCGCCTCGACCTGGATCTCGGGGATCATTTCCGGGATGCCTTCCATCACCTGTTCGCGACTCAGCAGCGTGGTGCCGTAGTGCATCAGCTCGGCGACGGTCTGGCCGTCACGGGCGCCTTCGAGCAGGGCCGCGGAAATATAGGCCATGGCCTCCGGGTAGTTGAGCTTCAGGCCACGGGCCAACCGTCGTTCGGCGACGAGGCCGGCGGTGAAGATCAACAGCTTGTCTTTTTCGCGTGGGGTCAGGTCCATGTGCAATCCATAAAGGCAGATAAAAAATTTTCGCGGTAAACCCATTCCACTGTGGGAGGAGCCTGTGGGAGCTAAATCTGTGGGAGCAAAGCTTGCTCGCGATAGCAGCGCCTCGGTCGATCAGAAGGACCGCGTTATCGTTCATCGCGAGCAAGCTTTGCTCCCACAGAGTTTCATTGCTTCCACTCCATTGCTCCCACAGAAAAACAGATTCATGTGCTCCAGATCCGGGGTGGCACGGCCTCTCTTCCAAGCAATGCAGGCCTGAGCAAGCGCCACAACTCAATCAACCACCCGCGCGCCAGCAACGCCTCGCTCGCCAGGCAGCGGGCCACGACCAGGCCGGGCAATTGGGTCAGGTCGCCACGTACGTCATGGCCCAGGGATCGGCACTGCTCCAACAGCTCGCTGTCGATCTCGCCGGTCACCAATAACGTGGCAAACACTGGATCGCCGCCCAGCCCGATGGGTGAGTCGAGCAACCCATCACCGCCCACAATGCGCTGGCGCTCGTGCCACAGCAACTGGCCGTCGCGGCGAATGTCCAACCGTGACTGGAAATGCCCCAGGTCGAACCGCTCGCCGCTGGCCGGTCGGCCGAGGGCAACCATGTCCCAGTAGAACAGGCACCCGTCGCCCTGCAGGTCGATGCAGGTGCTGAGTTCGGCCTGGGCCGCGCTGAAGACGATGGTCTCCTGGGGCAGCCATTCCAGGGTCGCGCCGGGAGCCACGCTCAGGGTCAATTGCTGATACGCAGGACCCGCGGCGCGATACCACTTGGCCGCGCCGGGGCTGGTCAACTGCGCCCAGGCGCCCGGGCCGACGTGGGCCGAGATGTCCAGTCGGTCACCGCCGGCAATCCCGCCGGGCGGGTGGACAATGATGTGCTGGCACACCTCAGGGCCTTCGGCATACAAGTGCTTCTGCACCCGCAGCGGGCCTTTATGACGGCGCTGTACCGGACGCGTGCAATCGCCGAATCGGGCGTAACCCAGTTCCAGCTCGGCATGCCAGCTGGGGGTGAAGATGGCCGAAGGCGCCAATGAACAGACAGGTAGATTCATGATTTCTGATTATCTTCAGGACGCTACAGACTAGATCGTAACCAGCCCGCGCACACCCTCGGCTTCCATATTTTCTCCGCGCCCCTGCTGCACGATCTCGCCCCGGGACATCACCAGGTACTGATCGGCCAGCTCGGCGGCGAAGTCGTAGAACTGCTCCACCAGCAAAATCGCCATGTCGCCCCGGGCCGCCAGTTTCTTGATCACCGCTCCGATCTCCTTGATCACCGAGGGCTGGATGCCTTCGGTGGGCTCGTCGAGAATCAGCAGGCGTGGACGGCTGGCCAGGGCCCGGCCAATGGCGAGCTGCTGTTGCTGGCCGCCGGACAAATCACCGCCACGGCGTTGTTTCATCTGCAGCAGCACCGGGAACAATTCGTAGATGAATGCCGGCACTTCCTTGGCTTCGGAGCCGGGAAAGCGCGACAGGCCCATCAGCAGGTTTTCTTCCACCGTCAGCCGCCCGAAAATCTCCCGGCCCTGGGGCACGTAGGCGATGCCGGCATGCACTCGTTGGTGTGGCTTGAACGTGGTGATGGCTTTGCCTTCCCAATTCACCGCGCCTTCCTTGGCCGGCAACAGGCCCATCAGGCATTTGAGCAGGGTGGTCTTGCCCACGCCGTTACGCCCCAACAGGCAAGTCACCTCGCCGACCTTGGCGTCGAACGACAGGCCGCGCAGGATGTGGCTACCGCCGTAGTACTGGTGCAGTTTGTCGACTTGCAGCATGTCTTGAATTCCCCTCAAGTCCTCTGTGGGAGCAAAGCTTGCTCCCACAGAGAACAGTGTTTGCAGGTCTACCGACCGAGATACACCTCGATCACCCGCTCATTTTCCTGCACCTGTTCCAGCGACCCTTCGGCCAGCACACTGCCCTGGTGCAGCACGGTGACGTGGTCGGCAATCGCGCCGACGAAGCCCATGTCGTGTTCCACCACCATCAGCGAATGCTTGCCCGCCAAGGACTTGAACAGCTCGGCGGTGAACTCGGTCTCGGCGTCGGTCATGCCCGCCACCGGTTCGTCGAGCAATAGCAATTGCGGGTCTTGCACCAGCAGCATGCCGATCTCCAGGAACTGCTTCTGCCCGTGGGACAACAGCCCGGCGGCGCGGTTGACCGAGGTGGTGAGGCGGATGGTCTCGAGCACTTCGTTGATACGGTCGTGCTGCTCGCCAGTGAGTTTTGCCCGCAGGCTGGCCCATACCGATTTGTCGGTCTTGAGTGCCAGCTCCAGGTTCTCGAACACGCTCAACGCTTCGAACACCGTGGGCTTCTGGAACTTGCGACCGATGCCGGCCTGGGCGATCGCCACTTCGCTCATGCTGGTCAGGTCCAGGGTTTCGCCGAACCAGGCCTTGCCATGGCTGGGGCGGGTCTTGCCGGTAATCACGTCCATCAGCGTGGTCTTGCCGGCGCCGTTGGGGCCGATGATGCAGCGCAATTCGCCGACGCCGATGTACAGGTTCAAATCGTTCAAGGCCTTGAAGCCGTCGAAACTGACGCTGATGTCTTCCAGGGTCAGGATGGTGCCGTGGCGGGTGTTCAGGCCCACGCCAGCCGCTTGGCCGAGGCCGATGGCGTCGCGGCTGCTGCCGGCGTCCTGGCTGGGTTGCGGTGGAAAGAAGGCGGGTTCGAGCATGAATTCGGCACTCGCTGTGATTCTCATTGTTCACCTCTTTTCTTCAGCAGACCGATCACGCCCTTGGGCAGATACAGGGTCACGACGATGAACAGCGCACCGAGGAAAAACAGCCAGTACTCAGGAAACGCCACGGTGAACCAGCTCTTCATGCCGTTGACCACACCGGCGCCCAGCAGCGGCCCGATCAGCGTGCCACGCCCGCCGAGGGCGACCCACACGGCGGCCTCGATGGAGTTGGTCGGCGACATTTCGCTGGGGTTGATGATGCCCACCTGCGGCACGTACAACGCCCCGGCCAAGCCGCACAACACCGCGCTCAACACCCAGACGAACAGCTTGAAGCCACGGGGATCGTAGCCGCAGAACATCAGGCGGTTTTCCGCGTCGCGCAGGGCGGTCAGCACCCGGCCGAACTTGCTGCGGGCCAGGCGCCAGCCGATGAACAGGCTCGCCACCAGCAACAACACCGTGGCGAAAAACAGCACCGCCCGGGTGCCCGGCTCGGTGATGCCAAAGCCCAGGATCGAGCGGAAATTGGTGAAGCCGTTGTTGCCGCCAAACCCGGTTTCGTTGCGGAAAAACAGCAGCATCCCGGCGAAGGTCAGGGCCTGGGTCATGATCGAGAAATACACGCCCTTGATCCGCGAACGGAAGGCAAAAAAGCCGAACACCAGCGCCAGCAAACCCGGCGCCAGTACCACCAGGCACATCGCCCAGAGGAAACTGTCGGTGCCGGCCCAGTACCAGGGCAACTCGGTCCACGACAAGAAGGTCATGAACGCCGGCAAACCATCGCCGGCGGCCTGGCGCATCAGGTACATGCCCATGGCGTAGCCGCCCAGGGCGAAGAACAGGCCGTGGCCCAGGGAGAGCAAGCCGGCGTAGCCCCAGACCAGGTCCAGGGCCAGGGCGACGATGGCGTAGCAGAGAATCTTGCCCACCAGGGTCAGGGTATACGCCGAGACGTGCAGCGGATTGTCAGCCGCCAGCAGCGACAGTAGCGGCAGGCTCAGCAGCACGGCCAGGATCAGCATGCCGACGACGAGGGTGACTTTGGGACCGGCCTTTTGCGTGGCCGTGAGCATCAGGGGCTGGTTCATCAGTCGATTACCCGTCCTTTGAGCGCGAAGAGGCCTTGCGGACGCTTCTGGATGAACAGAATGATCAGCGCGAGGATCAGGATCTTGCCGAGCACGGCGCCGATCTGCGGTTCGAGGATCTTGTTGGCGATGCCGAGGCCGAACGCAGCGAACACGCTACCGGCCAACTGGCCGACGCCGCCGAGCACCACCACCAGGAACGAGTCGATGATGTAGCTCTGGCCCAGGTCCGGACCGACGTTGCCGATCTGGCTCAGGGCCACGCCACCGAGCCCGGCGATGCCCGAGCCGAGGCCGAAGGCGAGCATGTCCACCCGCCCGGTGGGCACGCCACAGCAGGCGGCCATGTTGCGGTTCTGGGTCACCGCGCGCACGTTCAGGCCCAGGCGTGTCTTGTTCAGCAGCAGCCAGGTCAGCACCACCACGAACAGTGCGAAGGCGATGATCACGATGCGGTTGTACGGCAGCACCAGGTTCGGCAATACCTGAATTCCGCCAGAGAGCCAGGCCGGGTTGGCAACTTCGACGTTCTGCGCGCCGAACACCAGGCGCACCAGTTGGATCAGCATCAGGCTGATGCCCCAGGTGGCGAGCAGGGTTTCCAGCGGCCGCCCGTAGAGGTGGCGAATCACCGTGCGCTCCAGGGCCATGCCGATGGCGGCGGTAATGAAAAATGCCACCGGCAGGGCGATCAGCGGATAGAACTCGATGGCGTTCGGGGCGAAGCGCTGGAACAGCATCTGCACCACATAAGTGGAGTAGGCACCCAGCATCAGCATCTCGCCGTGGGCCATGTTGATCACCCCCAGCAGGCCGAAGGTGATGGCCAGGCCGAGGGCGGCGAGCAGCAGGATCGAGCCCAGGGACATGCCGCTGAAGGCTTGGCCCAGCAATTCGCCCACCAGGAGTTTGCGTTTGACCTGGCTGAGGCTGGTTTCAGCCGCGGTGCGCACAGCGGCATCGGTTTCGACGCCGGGTTCGAGCAAACCTTCCAGGCGCGTGCGGGCCAGCGGATCGCCGGTTTCCCCCAGCAGCCGGACGGCGGCCAGGCGCACACTCGGGTTGGCATCCACCAGTTGCAGGTTCGCCAGGGCCAGACTCAGAGCAGCATGCACATCTTCGTCCTGCTCGCCGGCCAGTTGCCGATCGAGAAACGCCAGTTGCGCCGGGCGCGCGCTTTTTTGCAGTTGCTGCGCCGCGCCCAGGCGTACGCGGGCATCGACGGCGAGCAGTTGATGACTGGCGAGGGCGGTTTCGATCAGCCCGCGCAAGCGGTTGTTCAGGCGCAGGGTCTTGGGTTGGCCGTCGACGGTCAACTGGCCCTGTTGCAGGGCATTGATCAGTTCGACGCGCTCAGGCTCCGGCTGCGCGGCCCAGCTTTCCAGGAGTTTGGCCTGCTGGGTCGGGTTGGCGGCGACGAAGTCTTCGGCTTCCCCGGCGTGGGCGGCCATTGGTAGCAGCAAACATGCTAGGAGGAACAAACGATAAAGGGACATAGCTACGTCCTGTAAGGCGACGACGGACCCTGTGGGAGCAAAGCTTGCTCGCGATCGCGGTGTGTCTGGATGACCGCGATCGCGAGCAAGCTTTGCTCCCACAGAGTTAGGGGCTTGTTCCCAGGCTCAGTTGCTCTTCACCGCATAGTCAGGCTTCTTGTCGTTGCCGGCGATGAACGGGCTCCACGGTTGCGCGCGGATCGGGCCTTCGGTCTGCCAGACCACGTTGAACTGACCGTCGGCCTGGATCTCGCCGATCATCACTGGCTTGTGCAGGTGATGGTTGGTCTTGTCCATGGTCAGGGTGTAGCCCGACGGTGCGGCGAAGGTCTGGCCGGCCAGGGCTTCGCGGACTTTGTCGACGTCGGTGGACTTGGCTTTTTCCACGGCTTGCGCCCACATGTGGATGCCGACGTAGGTGGCTTCCATCGGGTCGTTGGTCACTGCTTTGTCGGCGCCTGGCAGGTTCTTGGCCTTGGCGTAGGCTTTCCATGAATCAACGAATTTCTTGTTCGCCGGGTTATCCACGGATTCGAAGTAGTTCCACGCCGCCAGGTTGCCTACCAGTGGCTTGGTGTCGATGCCGCGCAGTTCCTCTTCGCCCACCGAGAACGCCACGACCGGTACGTCGGTGGCTTTCAGGCCCTGGTTCGCCAGTTCTTTATAGAACGGCACGTTGGAGTCGCCGTTGACCGTGGAAATGACTGCGGTCTTGCCACCGGCCGAGAACTTCTTGATGTTGGCCACGATGGTCTGGTAATCGCTGTGGCCGAACGGGGTGTAGACCTCTTCGATGTCCTTGTCCGCCACACCTTTGGAATGCAGGAACGAGCGCAGGATCTTGTTGGTGGTGCGCGGGTAGACGTAGTCGGTGCCCAGCAGGAAATAACGCTTGGCACTGCCGCCTTCTTCGCTCATCAGGTATTCCACCGCCGGAATCGCCTGCTGGTTCGGCGCTGCGCCGGTGTAGAACACGTTTGGCGACATCTCTTCGCCTTCGTACTGCACCGGGTAGAACAGCAGCCCATTGAGCTCTTCGAACACCGGCAGCACGGATTTACGCGACACCGACGTCCAGCAGCCGAACACCACGGCGACCTTGTCCTGGGTCAGCAACTGCCGACCCTTTTCGGCGAACAGCGGCCAGTTCGACGCCGGGTCCACGACCACCGCTTCAAGCTTCTTGCCGTTCACACCACCCTTGGCGTTGATCTCATCAATGGTCATCAGCGCCATGTCCTTGAGGGACGTCTCGGAGATCGCCATGGTGCCGGACAGCGAATGCAGGATGCCGACCTTGATGGTCTCGGCGGCCTGGACGGTCCAGGCCATGCCCATCGCGGCAATGCTTGCCGAGAGTGTAAAAACCTTGATCAAGCTACGACGCTTCATTGTGCGATCTCCATGGACTTATGAATTTTTTTTGAGGGCAGATGCAAACGCTGAAAGCGCTTTTGCAAGGGGTGTGCCCGGTCGGGGGAAGGCTTTGAAATGCGGGGGTAGGGCGGCTGGAAAGGAGAGCGATGCACCATGAGCGAACGCGTCATGGGTGCTGGTGCGAAGAGGTGCGCCACATTGGGGCGAGAGAATTGCGATGCCCCTGTGGGAGCGAGCTTGCTCGCGATAGGGGAGTGTCAGTCACCGCTAATTTGACTGATCCATCGCCATCGCGAGCAAGCTCGCTCCCACAGGTGATTTTTGTGATCAGGAAAAGACGCCGCTCAGCGACGCCGCATGAGTCCGATGAAAAACAATCCGCCGATAGCGGCTGTCGCGACCCCAATCGGCAAGTCTTCCGGCGCGATCAACGTCCGCGCCGCCACGTCCACCCACACCAGGAACAGGCTGCCGAGCAACACGCAGGCCGGCAGCAACCGACGATGCTCGGCGCCCACCAGGCGCCGGGCAATGTGCGGGACCATCAGCCCGACAAAACCAATCGAGCCGCTGATGGACACCAGCACGCCGGTCATCAGCGAGGCGATCAAGAAGATCCACAACCGCACCTTCGCCGCGTTCAGGCCCAGGGTCACGGCGGTCTGTTCGCCGGCCATCAGCGCGTTCAGCGGCCGGGCCATGCCCAGCAGCAACACCAGTCCCAGCACCACACTGGCCGCCGGCACCGCCAGCAGTTCCCAGCGGGCCAGGCCCAGGCCGCCGAGCATCCAGAACATCACTGCCGAACTGGCGCGATGGTCACCGAGGAACAACAACAGATTGGCCGCCGCCATCATCACGAAGGACACCGCCACGCCGCACAACAACAGCCGATCACTTTCCAGGCGGCCCTGCCGGGCAGCAATGGTCAGCACCAGCAGCATGCTAAGCAGCGCACCGATGAACGCCGCCAGCGGCAGGGTCAGCAGGCCGACAATCTCGCCGACATGCAGCACCACGATGACCGCTCCCAGCGTCGCGCCGGACGTGACGCCCAGCAGGTGCGGATCGGCCAGCGGGTTGCGCGTGACCGCTTGCAGCACCGCACCGATCAACGCCAACCCGGCGCCGACCAAGGCACCGAGCAGCAGCCGCGGGACGCGGATCAGCCAGACGATATGCTCCTGGCCGGGCGTCCAATGGACGTCACCCACCCCGAAGGCCTTGTTCAGCAGGATGTCCCAGACCACGGCCACCGGCACCCGCGCCGGCCCGAAGCCCAGGGACACCACGCACGACACCAACAGCAGTGCGCCGAGGACCATCAGCAGGGCGCCGTAGCGACGACCGTTCATTGGCTGTGAAAACCCCGCGCCAGGGTTTGCACCGCCAGCACGTTATCGATGCCCGGCGTGGCCTGCACGTAAGGGATCACGATGAAGCGCCGTTGCTGGATCGCCTCTACCGATTGCAGGGCCGGGTTATTCAACAGGAATTGCTGTTTCTGCTCGGCGCTGACTTCGCCGTAGTCGACGATCACGATGACCTGCGGGTTGCGCTCGACCACGTTCTCCCAGTTCACCCGGGTCCAACTGGTTTCCACGTCATCGAGGATATTGCGCCCACCGGCTGCGTCGATCAGGGCCTGGGGCATGCCCAGGCGCCCGGAGGTCATGGCGCGGTCTTCGCCGCTGTCGTACAGGAACACCCGCGGTTGCTGGGTGGGCAGGTGCTTGCGCACTTCGGCCACCTGGGCCTGCATCGTGGCGATCAGCGCGTTGGCGCGATCCTGCACGTCGAAGATCTTCCCGAGGTTGCGCAGGTCGTTGTAGGTGTCCTCCAGCGAGGCCGCCGGACGCTTCATCACGAACGCGCAGGATTCGGTCAGTTCGTAGACATTGATGCCCAGCGGTTCCAGAGTCTGCGGGGTCAGGTCGCCGCCCACCCGCATGCCGTAGTCCCAACCGGCGAAGAAGAAATCGACGTTGGCATTGAGCAGGTTTTCCACCGAAGGGTATTTGGCGGCCAGTTCCGGCAGGCCATCGAGGATCTTCGCCATCTCGGGCGTCACCGATTTCCAGCCGCTGATGCCGCTGTAGCCGACCATGTGCGGCTTGAGGCCCAGGGCGAGCATCATCTGGGTCATGTTGATGTCATGGCTGACAGCGTGCCGAGGTGCCTCGTTGAACACCACCTGACGATTGCAGCTCTGGATCGTCAACGGGTAGTGGGTGGCTTCGGCCAAGGCGTGGGCACTGCCCAGCAGCAGGGGCAGCAACAGCAGGGAACGCAAGGTCATGGTTGGGTTATCCAGGTGATTCGTGGGTAGCCGGACAGCGGGTGTTCATCCACCAGGGCTTCGATGCCGAACACCTCGCGCAACAGCTTGACGCTGAGGACGTCCTTGGGCGTACCGCTGGCGACGATGCGCCCGTGTTCGATCACGTACAGGCGGTCGCAGAAGGCGGCGGCCAGGTTCAGGTCGTGGAGGCTGGCGAGGGTGCCGATGCCCAGGCCCTTGATCAGTTGCAGCAATTGCAATTGATAGTGGGGGTCGAGGTGATTGGTCGGCTCGTCGAGGATCAGTAACTGCGGTTGCTGGGCCAGGGCCCGGGCGAGGATCACCCGTTGCTTCTCACCGCCCGAGAGGGTGGCGAATGCATGGTCGCCAAAGCCTGCGAGCCCGGCCGATTCCAGTGCCTGGCGCACCAGCCGGCGGTCGTCGTGATTGTCGCCGTCGAACAGACCTTTGTGGGGCGTGCGGCCCATGGCGACCACTTCCTCGACCGTCAGGCCGAAGGCGTCGGGAAACTCCTGCAGGACCACGGCGATGCGTTGGGCGCACCAGCGCGAGGACTGTTTCCAGACGTTGTGATGCTCGAGTTTCACCTCGCCATGTTCCGGCCGGCTGAAGCGATAGGCGCAGCGCAACAGGCTGGTCTTGCCACTGCCGTTGGGCCCGATCAACCCGACAAACTCCCCGGCCGCCACCTGCAACGTCACGTCACGCAGCTGGAACTGGTGATGACAATGGCCATGGCCCAGGGGCGTCCAGGCGAGGTGGGAGAGGGTTAGGGAGGTCATGCATTCACTCAAGTTTTGGATCGGACCCCCAATCCCTTGTGGGAGCGAGCTTGCTCGCGATAGCGGTGTGTCAGCCGATAGAGATGTGACTGACCGACTACAATCGCGAGCAAGCTCGCTCCCACAAGGGATGGTGTTCACATTTTGGAAAGCGGGCGTGATTGTAGAGGTTTCGCGCCGCCTTCCGTTAACGCACTGTCTTCAGCTTGAAGATGAAGCAATCTCAGGCTGGCGATTGAAGCGGGTGACGAGGCGATCCAGCAACCACACCACCACCAGCGACGCCGCCACCAACGGAAACACCACCGCCAGGGCCAGCATGATGAACACCCCGGCCTTCCAGGTCGGCAGGTCGTGACGCAGCGGCGGTACGCCGAACTTGCCCGCTGGCCGGCGCTTCCACCAGATCACCATGCCACTCACGGCGCTGAGCAGGATCATCAGGCAAATCAGCAGCACGATGATCTGGTTCAGCGGGCCGAACATCTTGCCTTCGTGCAGCATTACCCCGGTTTCGGTGGCGCGGGCCACGACGCCGTAGTGCTCCCAGCGCACATCGGCCAGGACCTTGCCGGTGTATTGGTCCACGTGCAGGGTGGCGTCGTTGCGCGGGTCGTCGGCAAACACGGCGACGGTGAACACGCCGGTGGACGTGGTCGGCAGGGTGATGCTGTAGCCGGGCGTGACCTGGCGTTCGGTGGCGATATCCTGCACCGCTTGCAGGCTGACGGTCGGGGCGGCGGGGCCTTCGTGCATGCCGCCGTGGCCCATGTGCTCGGCATGGTCGCCGGACATCGGCATCGGGGTATTTTCCACGGCCCAGGGCACGGTTTGACGATGGGCGTTGTTGAGGCTGCCGGCCTCGACGTCGGACTTGGGCACGTCATTCCACATCGCCGCCGGGAAGCGGTTCCAGAGGTTGGCGTATTGTTTGCCCCAGAAGCCGGTCCAGGTCATGCCGCTGAGCAGCATCACCAGCAGCAATGCAGCGCCCCAGAAACCGACGACCACGTGCAGGTCACGCCAGAACAGCCGCCCGCGCGCGCTCCAGCGCGGCCACAGCACTCCGGCTGATGATTGCCCGCGCGGCCACCACAGGTACAGCCCGGACACCACCAACACCACGCCCCAACCAGCGGCCATTTCCACCAACCGGTCACCAACGGTGCCGATCAGCAGTTCGCCGTGAATGGCCCGGGCCATGGCTTGCAGGTTGTTCTTTGCATCCTGCTCGCCGAGGACATCGCCGTGGTATGGGTCGATGAACACATTCAGTTCCAGGCCCTGGTCGATCACCACGAATTGCGCGCTGCGTTCGGCATTGACCGGTGGCAGGTACTGTTTGACCTGGCCTTGGGGGTAGGCCTGGCGGACCTGCTTGAGCAGGTCGTCCGCCGCCAGGGTGTGATGCCCGGCCGGCACATTCAGCAGGCTGCCATACATCAGTGGATCGAGTTGCGGCTTGAACAGGTAAATGATCCCGGTCAGGGCCAGCATCACCATGAACGGCGCCACGAACAGCCCGGCATAAAAATGCCAGCGCCAGGCCAGGTTGTAGAAATTGGGTTTCGGTTGGCTCATCGGAAAGCGCTCCGCAGGGCAAATTGGGTTGTTATGTTTTTGGCGTTTTTGATCGTTCCCGCGCTCCTGCATGGGAACGATCAATCAAGTCAGTTGTTAGAAACTCATATCCACCTTGGTCCAGAGCGTGCGCCCCGGTTCGTTGATGGCTTGCGGGTCGCTCGCCGGATAGCCGAACCCGGCGTTGCCGGCCAGGTTCAAGTGCTCGGCGTAGGCTTTGCCGAACAGGTTGTCGACGCCGCTGCTGACCTTCCAGTGCTTGTTGATGCGGTAGGCACCGTTGAGCGAGAACACGCCGAAGCCGGAGCTTTTGCCGTAGTCCTTGCCGACCACGTTGCCCTTGTTCTCGTCGACCCGGTGCTGCGCCGCCACCACCCGCCACAGGGCGCCGGCGCTCCAGCGATCTTCGCTGTAGGTCAGGCCCAGGCGTGCGTCCAGCGGCGGCATTTGCGCCAGGGCGCTGCCGTCGCTGCTGTTCTTGCCCCAGGCATAGGCCAGGGTGGCGTCGGCTTTCCAGCGCTCGCTCAGCTTGTAGGCCGCACCCAATTCACCACCCATGATCCGTGCATCGATGTTCTCGGCCCGCGAGGTGGTGCCCATCATCCCAGGGGTGTAATCGAACAGGATGTAGTCGCGCACCTGCCCGACATAACCCGATGCCCAGGCTTCGAGGGTTTCGGTCTTGTACTGCAGGCCGAAGTCGAGCTGGGTGGTTTTCTCCGGCTTGATCGCGTCGAAGGCATTCAGTGAACCGCTGGGGCCGACGTTCGCCGAGAACAGCTCCCAGTAGTCCGGGAAGCGTTGTGCGTGACCCACGCCTGCATAGAGGGTGGTGGGGCTGTCGTCCAGGTCGTGTTCGTAGCGGACGAAACCGCTGGGCAGCGTGTCGGCACGGGTGTCATCGGCGGTGGGGTTGGGCCGGGCCGACATGCCGGAACCGATGCTCTGGCGGTAGTCCTTGGCCGAGGCACGGTCGAGCCGGGCGCCGGTGATCACCCTGTCGCGGTCGGCGGCGTACCAGGTCAGTTCGCCGAACACCCCGTAATTGTGGAAATCGGCGTCCTTGCTGTACGGCAGGTCCTTGTAGGTATCCACGCCCATGCTGCTGCGTTGGCGATGCTCGTTGGTCTGCGCGTCCAGGCCGCTGATCAACTGCACATCGGCCCAGCGCCAGGTGGCCTTGATGCGGGCGCCGAGGGTGCGGCGGTCGACGTTGGAGGCCATGGGCCCGGCCATCATCCCGGTGCCGGACGGCGTGCGCAGCGTGTAGTTGTCCATCACGTGGTCGGCGTAGTTGTAGTAGACCTGGGCCTCGACCTTGTCCAGCACCTCGCCGATGTTCGAACGCTCGAAACGCAGCCCGAGGCTTTCACGCTTGAACTGCGAGCCGTCCATGCCGCGCCCGGCGTAGCGTGCTTCACCGTCGCCCTTGCCGGCGGTCAGCTCCAGCAGGGTATCGGCGTCCGGCGTCCAGCCGAGGGTGACGTCGCCATTCCACTTGTCATAGCGCGACGGCACAGTGTCGTTATTGCCGTCGCGGTAATCGTCCGAATGCGCGGTGTTGCCGATCACCCGTACATACCCCTGCGGCCCACCGGCGGCGGCATCCACCACTTTGTCGAAACGGCCGTTGGAGCCGGCCAGCACACTGGCGTTGACCCGGGTGCCGAGTTCGCCGAACTGTTCCGGCTCGCGCTCGAACAGCACGGTCCCGGCCGATGCGCCGGGGCCCCAGAGCACGGTTTGTGGGCCTTTGATGACGGTGAGCTTGTCGTAGGTTTCTGGCGATATGTAGGACGTCGGTGCGTCCATCCGACCCGGGCAAGCACCCAACAGCATGCTGCCGTTGGTGAGGATGTTCAGCCGCGAGCCGAACATGCCGCGCAACACCGGGTCGCCATTGGTGCCGCCGTTGCGTACCAGGGCGAAGCCCGGAATGGTCTTGAGGTAGTCGCCGCCGTCACTGGCCGGCACCGGTTGGCGCGGGTCCTTGGGGTTGGTGACGACGGTCAGGGGTGAACTGGGGGCGATGGCGGTGATGACCGTCGGGCTCAGTTCTTCGACCTGATTGTCGTGATGCTCGTGCTCATCGGCGAGTACGAGTGGAGTGAGCAGCAGGCCGCACAGGGCGGCGATGGTCTGGCGTAAACGAACCCGTGGTTCGTTCAGGGAGCAGCGAACCTGGGCAGCGCCCAAAGCGATGTCAGCAGAAAACCTGGACATGATGATTCCATCGAACAGACGTAGACGACACGGTCGGGCAGCATGAAGCTGTCTTGTACGACCGGGGTGAGGTAAGTGTCGGGTTTACGCGTCGAGGGGCGGTGCGCGGGTGCGGGCACCCGGGAAGAACGCTGGCCGGGCATGGGCCAGGCGTGGGGAAAGGCTGGTGTAGGTGTTGGTGTGGGGTGTGTCGAAGACCGCGAAGGTGTGACCGCCAGGCAGTGCGGGGCAATTGAACAGCAGGCTGCAATAGCCGCATTTTTCCCACAACGCATGGTGCTCGCTCTGGGGCGGGCAGTGTTCGGCTGCCGGCGCTTCGTGCGCCGACATGTCCATGCTCATCTCCATGTTCATGTTCATGTCCATGGACACAGGCATGGACATGCCCTGACCCATCGGCATCGACTGGGAAATCAGCGGGCCGATAAAGATCATCAGCATGGCGAACAGGCTGATCCAACTGCCGCGGGTCAGGCTCATGGGCTGACGGCGGGGCATGGACGGCCTGGCGCGAAGTGGTTGCACGGGCGGCTACGTCTACTGGGCGTGCATGTGTGTCTTGGTGCCGTCGGGGGCTTTTTTCTGCACCGCAACGTCGACCGTGACATTCCCGGCTTTTTCGAAATGCAGGGTCATGGCAAAGCGTTTGCCATCGCTGAGCAGGCTGCGGTCCTTCAGGTCCAGCAGCATCACGTGATACGCCATCGGCGCGAAGGTGACGGTCGCACCGGGGGCGATATCCACGACGGGCACCGGTTGCATCTTCATCAGGTCGTTTTGCATCACATGCTCATGGAGCTCGGCCTTGCCGGCAATCGGCGAGTCGACGCTGAGCAGCTTGTCGGCGGTCGTGCCGCCGTTGTGGATCACGAAATACGCGGCCACGGTCGGTGCGTTGGGCGGCAACTCCTGGGACCACGGATGGGCGATCTCAAGCTCGCCCACCTTGTACTGGTGAGCGTGGGCGAAGCCGACGGGAAGCAATAGGGCAGCCAGCAGGATAAGTCTGTTCAACATGGCAATTCTCCGGAACGATTCAGGGCGCAGTTTTATGCGGGAAGAATCAGACCAGAGGCGAGGCGCGGGGATTGAGGCTGGGCCACTGCTGGCGTGGCGTGGGGCTGTCGAGCTTCGAATGGACTGCACTGCGATGGGCCAGCTGTGCATCCAGATACAACTGCGGAACATGCCCGGCGAGCGCCACCAAAGGCGCTGAGCCTGAGCAGCACCAGCAATGCTGCATCGTTGAGTGATCGTCTTTCTGTTGCGTGCTTTGTTCGAGTTTGCCCAGGGAAATCGCCAGCATCTTCGTGCCGCTGGAGGAGCAGAAACTGCCCCACAGCAGTTGCTCGGCTGGCGACTGGGCCTGCGCATTCGCCATCGTGCCACCGCTGCCGGAAAGTGGCATGGCAAGCATGTTGAACAGCACTGCGAAGCAGGCGATCCAGGCAAATGCAAGCCGTTGTCGGGACATGGGGCAATCCGCTCGATGGGCGATCAGGTGGCGGTATTTAGCCTGATCGGGGTTGAGAAGTAAAAAGGCCACGTGCGGTATAGGGTCGCAGGGCTGGTGTTAACAGTAGCAACAGATCTTCAAGTGAGTGCTTTTGTGGCGAGGGAGCAAGTTCCCTCGTCGTGTGTTTTTGATCAATCGGTATTCAATCACTCCAATACAGGAGGGAAGGGAACCTCTGTCAAATGGCCGTCGCATGTAACCTCAAGCCCAAAGCTTTCATGACTTTCATGATAGTTGTGAACTCTGGATTGCCCGTACTCCCCAGTGCTTTGTAAAGACTCTCTCGCCCCAGGCCTGCATCACGAGCAATCTGCGTCATGCCCTTTGCCCTGGCAATATCGTTAAGAGCTGCTCGAACCAGTACGCCGTCACCCGCATCCTCTTCAAAACAGGCATCCAGATAAGCGGCCATTTCCTCAGGCGTCTTGAGGTAAGTGGCTGCATCGAAACGTGTGAATTCTTCAGTCATGATTCACTCCTCATTACCCATGGTTTGCGCCATTTGAACAGCGCGTGCGATATCCCGTTTCTGAGTCGATTTGTCACCTCCCACAAGCAGCAAATAAAGCACGGAGCCTTGACGGGAGAAGTACACTCTGTAGCCCGGACCCGAGTGAATACGCATCTCATACACTGCGTTACCCACCGGTTCGCAATCACCAAAATTTCCATGCTCTGCCGATCGGAGCCTAGCAATGATGCGAGCTTTCCCAGCAATGTCCTTCAGCCCGTTAAGCCAGCTTGAGAATACTCGGGACTGTTCAAATTCGATCATTCGGATCGTATTCCTTGGGATACACATTGGCAAGCAGCACTTTCCTCGGCACGAGACGGGTCGCTCATGCTTAATGACTGCCAGGTGCTGCGGTGGGTATTAAGGAGCGGAACTATAGAATCGAACGTCTTGGACGAAAAAGCCGGCTTCGTCTTGAAAACTTGTCAGAAATGTCGCGCGAATGTGCTGAATTCAGAACCCGTTTTGTACGGATAAAGCGTCCAGCATTTCATTGATCGCTCCAAACTCCCGATCCACCCCCGCCAACACCGGCCGCTTCAACACCAACACCGGCACCCCCCGCTCCCGCGCCACGTCCAGCTTCGGCTCGGTGGCCGTGCTGCCGCTGTTCTTGCTCACCAGCACATCGATCTGTCGCCGTTCGAACAGCTCGCGCTCGCCCTCGATGTGAAACGGCCCACGAGCTCCAATGACTTCGCAGCGCTCATTACCGGGGTAAGCGTCCAGGGCACGCAAGGTCCAGAATTGCTCGGGCGGAATTTCATGCAGATGTTGCAGGGGTTCGCGACCTAGGGTGAAGAGGGGGCGGTGGAAGGGTTTCAGGGCCTGGATCAGTTCGGCCCAGTCGGCCACTTCGCGCCAGTCATCGCCGGCCTGGGGCTGCCATGCCGGGCGGCGCAGGGCCCAGCAGGGGATAGCGCAGGCGCGGGCTGCCTGGGCGGCGTTGTGGCTGATCTGTGCTGCGTAGGGGTGGGTGGCGTCCAGCAGCAGGTCGATGCCCTCGGCGCGGATGAATTGCGCCAACCCTTCGGCGCCGCCGTAGCCGCCGACGCGCACCTGGCAGGTCAGGTCGGTGGGAATGCGACCGATGCCGGCCAGGCTGTAGATGTGCTGGGGCCCGAGGGTGCGGGCGATGGCCAGGGCTTCGGTGACGCCGCCGAGCAGCAGGATGCGTTTCATTTCAAGGCTCTTCATGACAAGGCTCCCGCGTGGCCGACAATCCCGCCTTGGCGGTCGATGGCGAAGACTTCGACCTGGACCTGGGCCGGCACCACGCTGCGGGCGAAGGCCAACGCGTGCTCGCACACCGCGTCGCCGAGGGCGATGCCGGCGGCGCTGGCCATTGCCAGGGCTTGCTGGCTGGTGTTGGCCGCGCGGATGCCTTGCTGCAACGCCTCATCGGCACCGATGGCGGCGGCCCACTCGGCCAGTTGTGGCAGGTCGATGCTCGAGTGACGGCTGTGCAGGTCCATGTGGCCGGCGGCGAGTTTGCTGATTTTGCCAAAGCCGCCGCAAAGGCTGAGCTTTTCCACGGGGACCTTGCGCACATGTTTGAGCACGGCGCCGACGAAGTCGCCCATTTCGATCAGGGCGATTTCCGGCAGGTTGTAGACCCGGCGCATGGTGTCTTCACTGGCGTTGCCGGTGCAGGCGGCGATATGCAGGTAACCGTTGGTTTTTGCCACGTCGATACCCTGGTGGATCGAGGCAATGTAGGCCGCGCAGGAGAACGGCCGGACGATACCGCTGGTGCCGAGGATCGACAGGCCGCCAAGAATTCCCAGGCGTGGATTCATGGTTTTCAGCGCCAGGGCTTCGCCGCCCTCGACGTTGACCGTGACTTCGAAACCACCGGCGTAACTGCTTTCCTCGGCCAGCCGACCCAGGTGGTCGTTGATCATTTTGCGCGGCACCGGGTTGATCGCCGGTTCACCGACGTTCAGCACCAACCCCGGTCGCGTCACCGTGCCGACGCCGCGACCCGCGACGAAACGTACACCGGGCTCGGCGATCAAGCGCACCTGGGAAAACAACAGGGCACCGTGGGTTACGTCCGGGTCATCGCCCGCGTCCTTGATTGTCCCGGCTTCGGCGCCTTGTTCGGTCAGCCGGCAGAACTCCAGGCGCATCTGCACTTGCTTGCCCTTGGGCAGTACGATTTCCACGGCATCGGCTTCGGTGCCGCGCAGCAGTAATCGAGCGGCCGCCAGGCTGGTGGCCGTGGCGCAACTGCCGGTGGTCAGGCCGCTGCGCAGGGGGGCGGGTTGTTCGGCGGTTTCGTCACGCATCGAGAGGCTTGACCAGGTCGAGCAAGGTGATCGGCAAGGCCTGGCGCCAGGTGTCGAACTCGCCCAAGGGCTGGGCCTGGGCGATGTGGATGCGGGTCAGCTCACCGCCGTGACGTTCGCGCCAGTGCATCAGGGTCGTTTCGCTTTGCAGGGTCACGGCGTTGGCGACGAGCCGGCCGCCGGGCTTGAGTTGGGCCCAGCAGGCCTCGAGCACGCCTTCGCGGGTGACGCCGCCGCCGATGAACACCGCGTCCGGCCGCTCCAGGTTCTCCAGCGCCTGGGGGGCTTTGCCGCGAATCAGTTGCAGGCCGGGCACGCCGAGGGTGTCGCGGTTGCGCTCGATCAAGCCTTGGCGGCCTTCGTCGGCTTCGATGGCCAGGGCCCGGCAACTGGGGTGGGCGCGCATCCATTCGATGCCGATGGAGCCGCTGCCGGCGCCGACATCCCAGAGCAGTTCGCCGGGCATCGGGGCGAGGCGTGCGAGGGTGATGGCGCGCACGTCGCGTTTGGTCAACTGGCCGTCATGCTCGAAAGCGGTGTCCGGCAAACCGGCCAGGCGTGACAAGCGCGGTGTCGACGGTTCGGCCCGGCATTCGATGGCGATCAGGTTCAGGTCGGCGACGGTGTCATCGGACCATTGCGCGGCGCAACCGTCGATCCGACGTTCTGCCGCACCGCCCAAATGCTCCAGCACGGTCATGGTGCTCGGGCCGAATCCCCGCTCGCGCAATAACGTCGCCACGGCGGCGGGACTGTGGCGATCGTTGCTCAGCAGCAACAGCCTGACACCGGTGGATAGGTGGACATTGAGCGCCGCCAGGGGCCGGGCCACCAACGACAGCGTGACCACATCTTGCAACGGCCAGCCCATGCGTGCCGCCGCCAGCGAACAGGAGGAGGGCGCGGGGATGACCAGCATCTGATCACTCGGCACCTGTTTCGCCAGGCTGGCACCCACGCCGTAGAACATCGGATCGCCGCTGGCCAGCACGCACACCGGCTCACCCTGCCGAGCAAGCAGCGGTTCCAGGGAGAACGGGCTGGGCCACAGCTCCCGTTGGCCGCGGATGCACAGCGGCAGCAGATCCAACTGACGCTGCGCGCCAACGATCCGCGAGGCACCGAGCAGCGCGCGGCGAGCAACCTTGCCCAGGCCCTTGAAGCCCTCTTCGCCGATGCCCACTACGGTCAGCCAGGGTGTCATCTCTGTTCCTCGAATAGATCTGTTTGATCGGCGGGCCTGTTTCCCCGCGAACCGGGTCGCCATCATACCGTGCCCCGGCGGATCAGGCGCCTGGCGCAACATCATCTTCACAGCCAGACCGCTATCGCGAGCAAGCTCGCTCCCACAGTTTGGAATGGGGGCGTTCGGAAATTGTGTGTCCGCCGTCAGCAATCCGACCGGCAAGCTTTTCATGACCCCCGGCAAAGCAGGCATAATGGCGGTCCTTCGCCGATGTGGCGTTTCTTATTTGTCGGTTTTCCCTTGAACGAACGTCCATCCTCCAGCGTCGTACGCCCCTCCGGTTGCCCGGGGTTGCTGCGTGTCGTCCAGGCGCTGGACGGTGGGATCTGTCGGATCAAGCTCGATGGCGGTTCCATCCAGGCGGATCAGGCCGAAGTCGTGGCGTCGGTGGCCGAGCGGTTCGCCGGGGGCGTGATCGAGGCGACCAACCGGGCCAACCTGCAAATCCGTGGGATCGGTCCCGGGCACGACGCGCTGATCCAACCATTGCTGGCCGCCGGGCTTGGCCCTCGCAAGGCGGCCGGCGATGACGTGCGCAACCTGATGCTCAGCCCCGCGGCCGGGATCGATCGGCAGATGCTGTTCGACACCCGGCCGTTGGCGGCGCAGATCCTCTTCACCCTGCAAACCCACGAACGCTTCCCTGAGTTGTCGGCCAAGTTCGCCGTGCAACTGGACGGTGGCGAAGCGTTGGCGATGCTCGAACATCACCACGACCTGTGGCTGTCGGCCCTGGTCCGTGATGGCGAGCCTTGGCTGGCCTTCGGCTTGGCCGGTTCCCCATTGGATAAACCGGCGGGCAGGGTGCCCCTGGCCCAGGGGCATGCCTTGGTGATGGCGGTGCTGGAGCTGTTCCTCGACCTGGCTCGCCCGGACCAGATCCGCATGCGCCACTTGCTGGCTGAAATTCCCACCGATGAATTCATGAGCCGATTGGCCCGCCGCGTGCCGCTGCAAGCTTGCCTGGATTGGCAGCGGGACGGCTCCATCGACGGACTGCACATTGGCGTTCATCCCCAGCACGACGACCGCGTCTACGTCGGCGCGGCGGCGCCTCTTGGTCGACTCGACGCCCGCATGCTGCGGGGGGCGGCGCAATTGGCGCGGGAGAAGGGCGACGCAAGCCTTCGTTTCACCCCTTGGCAAAGCCTGCTGCTGCCCAACGTGCGCAGCGAGGACGCCGACGAAGTGCTGGCGCGGCTTGAGGGGGTGGGCCTGTTGTGCTCGGTCGATCAGCCCCTGGCACAACTCATTGCCTGCACCGGCTCCAGTGGCTGCGGTAAAGCCCTGGCCGACACCAAGGCCGACGCCCACCAACTGGCCGAGCTGCTGCAACGCCAGGGCCAGACCCTGAAAGTCCATCTGTCGGGCTGCCCGCGTTCCTGCGCGGCAGCCCATATCGCGCCCGCCACCCTGCTGGCGGTCGCCCCCGGTCGTTACGACCTGTATTTCCGCGATGCCACGCTGCCGGGTTTCGGCGCGCTGCAGGCACACAATCTGACTATTGAAGCGCTCGGCCACTGGCTCGACGCTCGCCCCCGGAGCCCCCTTGATGCTTGATTACATCCGCGACGGTCAGGAGATCTATCGCAACTCCTTCGCGATCATCCGCGCCGAAGCCAACCTGGCGCGCATTCCGGCCGACCTGGAAAAACTCGCGGTGCGGGTGATCCACGCCTGCGGCATGGTCGAGGCCATCGATGGCTTGCAGTTTTCCGAGGGCGCGGGCACGGCCGGGCGCCAGGCGCTGGCCGCCGGGGCGCCGATCCTGTGCGATGCGCGGATGGTCTCCGAAGGCGTGACCCGGGCTCGCCTGCCGGCCAACAATCCGGTGATTTGCACCTTGCGCGACGAAAGCGTGCCGACATTGGCCCGGGAGCTGGGCAACACCCGTTCGGCGGCGGCGCTGGAGCTGTGGCGCCCGCACCTGGAAGGCAGCGTCGTGGTCATCGGCAACGCGCCGACCGCGCTGTTCTACCTGCTGGAGATGCTCGATGCCGGCGCGCCGAAACCGGCACTGATCCTCGGTTTCCCGGTGGGCTTCGTCGGCGCCGCCGAGTCCAAGGCGATGCTGGCGGCCAACAGCCGCGGCGTGCCGTTCGTGATCATGCAAGGCCGCCTGGGCGGTAGCGCCATGGCCGCCGCCGCCGTCAACGCCCTCGCTACGGAGATTGAATGATGCAGCAGCCTGGACGTCTGATCGGCCTCGGCGTGGGCCCCGGTGACCCGGAACTGATTACGGTCAAGGCCCTGCGCCTGCTGCGCGAATCGCCCGTGGTGGCGTACTTCGTCGCCAAGGGCAAGAAGGGCAACGCCTTCGGCATCATCGAGGCCCATTTGCAGGACGCGCAAACCTTGCTGCCGCTGGTCTACCCGGTCACCACCGAAGCGCTGCCGGCGCCGCTTTCCTATGAACAGGTGATCGCCGACTTCTACGACACCGCCGCCGAACAGTTGGCCGTGCACCTGGATGCCGGTCGTGATGTGGCGGTGATCTGCGAGGGCGATCCGTTCTTCTACGGCTCCTACATGTACCTGCACGATCGCCTGGCCGAGCGCTATGAGGCCGAGGTCATTCCCGGTGTGTGCTCGATGCTGGGCGGGGCCTCGGTGCTCGGTGCGCCGCTGGTCTATCGCAACCAGAGCCTGTCGGTGCTCTCCGGCGTCTTGCCCCACGACGATCTCAAGCGTCGCCTGGCCGACGCCGATGCGGCGGTGATCATGAAGCTGGGGCGCAATTTCCCCAAGGTTCGCCAAGTGCTTCAGGAATTGGGCATGGACGGACGGGCGCTGTATGTCGAGCGGGCGACCATGGCCAACCAGAAAATCGTGCCATTGGATGAAGTCGAGCCGATGTCTTCGCCGTACTTTTCGCTGATCATCGTCCCGGGCGAACGGTGGCAGGGTTGATGACTTCTACCGCGCCTGCCATCGTCATCCTCGGCCCGGGCAGCCTCGCCACGGCCCGGCGGATCCAGCAACGCTATCCCGATGCCTTGATCCACGGCCTGGCCGCAAGGGTCGAGGGCGTGGATCGCCAATACCTCGAGTTCGGCGCGACGTTGCGCGAGCTCTACCAACTGAACACACCGATCATCGCCCTGTGCGCGGCCGGCATCGTCATCCGCACCCTGGCGCCGCTGTTGCTGGAAAAAGGCGCCGAGCCGCCGGTACTGGCGGTGGCCGAGGATGGCAGCGCCGTGGTGCCGCTGCTGGGCGGTCTGGGCGGGGTCAACGTCATGGCCCGGGACATCGCGGCAACGCTGCAAGTGGCGCCGGCGATCACCACCAGCGGCGAATTGCGTTTCGGCACCTGCCTGCTCAATCCGCCAAGCGGCTACAGCCTCGGCGACCTGGAGCAGGGCAAGCGCTTCGTCTCCGACCTGTTGGCCGGTGAACCGGTGCGCATCGAAGGCGCGGCGCCATGGCTGGATCAGGCGCAGTTGCCGCAAGACCCGCAGGCGCGGCGCACGATCCACGTCGGCCATGCGGAGCGTGACGCGAGCACTCACGAACTGTTGATTTATCCGCGCAGTGTCGCGGTGGTGGTGAGCGCCGAGGTGGCTGATCTGCCGGGTGCCATTCGTGCCGCTTTGCAGCAAGCGAAAGTAGCGCTTCAGAGCCTGGCGTGCCTGGTGGCGGCGGATACGCTGATGGCCAGTGTGGCCTTGCGTGAAGCGGCGCTGGAACTCGGGGTGGCGCTGCGCTTTGTGGTGATGACCGGCGATGCCGCCACCTTGGCGCGCAGTTCGGTGCCGGCGGTGAACATCCTTTCGGTGACTGACAACCTGGCCATCGCCGTTGCCGCGCAACCCTTGGAGGTGGCCCAAATCGGTCGCCCGCGCGGACGCCTGGCGGTGATCGGCCTGGGGCCGGGCGCGGCCGAACTGATGGTGCCGGCGGTGAAAGCCGAACTGGCGCGGGCCACCGATGTGCTCGGCTACGAAACCTATGTGCGCATGGCCGGCCCGTTTCGCGACGATCAAGTGCTGCACTGCACCGACAACCGCGAAGAAATGCAGCGTGCGCGACACGCCTTTGAATTGGCTGCGCAAGGCCGTTCGGTGATCGTGGTGTCGTCCGGCGACCCGGGTGTATTCGCCATGGCGGCGGCGGTGCTTGAAGCGTTGCACGAGTCCAGCGATCCGGCCTGGCATCAGGTTGACCTGGAGATCCTGCCCGGTGTGTCCGCCTCCCTCGCCACCGCCGCCCAGGCCGGTGCGCCGTTGGGGCATGACTTCTGCGTGATGTCGCTGTCGGACAATCTCAAGCCATGGTCGATCATCGAGAAGCGCCTGGATCTGGCGGCCGAAGCCGACCTGGCGTTGGCTTTCTACAACCCGATTTCCCGTGCGCGGCCGTGGCAATTGGGGCGTGCGCTGGAGATCGTCGGCCAGCACCGCACGCCGGAGACGCCGGTGGTGTTGGGGCGTGACATCGGTCGTCCGGGCCAGACCCTGCGTGTCACCACGTTGGGGCAACTCACGGCCGAGCAGGTGGATATGCGCACCATGGTCCTGATCGGCTCCTCCGCGACCTGTGTGTTCCCGCGCGCATCGGGTGGAAACTGGGTGTATACGCCACGCTGGTATGGGGCCAAACCTGCCTGAACCGCGACATTGAGGGCATGGTTTTTGTGGCGAGGGGATAAATCCCCTCGCCACAAAAACCATGCAGACTTGAAGTGAACGGGAGTCTTTTTTTGTTTGTCGTTCGTATAAATAAAAGAGCAAGCAGTTATCTTGATCCTCCTTTGAAATGCATTGAAAGCCTTCCCGTTTGAATTGCCGGATTTTAAGCGTTAGTTTGCGTGCCTGATAAGTTTCCGGTGTGCGCTTGTCAGTGCTTGGTATAGGCTTCAGTTGTCGCCAAGTTAAAAAATATCAATGGAATTAACGTTCGCCAGAGCACCTTCTGGCGACAATGCTTTTATATGCCTGTTCTTTTTCTAGCGGACAGGCCGGGAGTGTCTTTTTTATGCAGGAAGCAAACGTCCAGACGCGTGATGGTGCGCTCGGATTCATCAGCCTTTTCAAACTGGCCGACCTCGAAAGGGCACTGTTGCCCTACAAAAACAATGAACAATATGACGCGGTCATCCGTTATTACTTTGCCTGTATCGGTATGCCGGACTCCCACAGGCTGCTCGAGCCGCTGGGGCTCTTGAAACAGACGCTCGCCCAGGTCCTGGGCAACCGCAGGGTGAAGCGCAGCCTGGAGGGGCGTATGTCCGGCCCTGGCGAGACAGCGATGGATTTGCCGCGAATCTATGACAAAGTCGAACGTCATGAAGCACGCCTTCAGTTCAGCACCGAACAGATGAAGCGAGTGCCAACGGAGGTGCCCAAGACGTTGCACTTTGTCTGGCTCGGCGGCGGACTTGGCAACATTCAGCGCGACTATCTAAATGTGTGGAAAGAAGTGTTGGCCAGGCAGGGTTATAGCCTGAATCTCTGGTATGACAGCGATGCACTACTGGCCTGGCAAACCAACAGGTTGATTGTCGAAGCCGCCAAGGCCGATGTTTTTCTACAAGGGGTTGATGAGCGTATCTCCGAAGTTGAATTGGGCGGCTTATACAACGAGCGGACCATTGTTCTGAAACAACAGATGCATGCACATATCAGTGCGGCAGTGGCGGGCGGAGGGTCAGCCGACGAGGCCCGAATGGATTTATTGTCCCGCGCCTACGGCCAGGATGTGCAAGTACTGCGCAAACAGTTGGAAGACAATCGTCGCAGTGTCTTGGATATGGACGGTTTCAAGTTGCGTGATATCGCGGCAGGGGACGTTTCGTTGCAGTTGCAGGATGTCTATGAGCGGGAGATGTGTTTGCGCGGCAATATGGCGGCGGCCTCTGATGTTGTGCGCGCCGAGGTCCTGTATGCCGAAGGCGGTAGCTATACCGATGTCGACCACCTTCCGCCGTTGTCGCAAACCCTCGGCGCTGTTGATATCAGCGGTTTTGACCGTAATGCCCGCCTTGGAGTCCTGCAACTGCTGCTGAACAACAACCCCGAATGGATGCCGGGGCGCCAGGCCTCTTCCAGCCATTACACACACATTGGCACCGAGCATTTTCCAGCGCTGCAAGCCTTCGCGCAAAGCTGGCCAAGCCTGAGCGAGGTCTTCGCGCAACCGGCGGATCGGCTTGCGCGTCCCTTCGCGCTGCGGGCCTTGGCCATGCAGCAATCGTTATCCAATGCGTTTCTGATGGCCCATCCGGGCTGTGCGGTCCTCAACAGTGTGATCGAGCGTTTGCGCGCCAACTACGCGTTGATCGATGCTTCGACCCGGTTGGCCGCTCAGCGCGATATTGCGTTGAGTGATGTTGCTGGCATGTTGAGGCTGGTGGAGGAAGTGTTCGAAAAAGCCAATGGACCGCTGACTGGACTGTCGATGGAAGACGTGCCGAGAGCGATAGCGCTGATTGCGGCCATTGCGACCCACTTTGGCGATGGTATTCGGTTCGAAAGCGAGGGCACCATTTACCTGACGGGCCCCGGCGCCATGCGCGATGGCATGGTCGACTATGCGAAAGCGCACTTGAGCGCCGCCATTGCCGAGAGCCTGAGCAAAGAGGCGGCCATTGCGCCCAATGGGACGGTGAACGGTGCCACCGAAGAGGAGCAGGATCACTCCTGGAAAGAAAATGAAACCGATCACGAGAAATGGGTCAGCAACGAACAGACGAGTTGGCGTGAGGGGCAGTACTCCACGCGCTACAGCGGTGATATGGCGCAGTTGCTCAAGCACTCGACCATCGAGTTCCAACAGGGCTGGCCGCTGATCGAAGGGCGAGCGGTGCTGCTGACCGATGTGTTGGAGCAATTGGCCGAGAGGCTCGGCGAGCCGTTCATCGAGGCGATGAGTCAGGGGCATGACGGTGAAATCCGCTTCGAGAAACCACTGCCGCTGAGTTTCGATGATCGCCAGCGTATCCGGCATCAGGCTGCCGATGCGCTGGTTCCGGTGTTCCTGAGCGATGCAAGGATGCAAAGCCTGGGGATCGATGAAGTGCTGAGCGATATCGCCAGTGGCGCCCGCCGTCTCATCGAAGCCAGCCCTTTGCAAAGGGTTTCGCTGGGCCTGTTGCTAGGCTTGGATGCGCTGGATAACCAGCGTTTCAACGCGGCCACCAGTGAGCTGGAGAACCTGGCCAACAGCGTTGCCGAGCAGGGCGTGTCCGGCCGTTATGCAGTCATCGAGCGGCAATTGTTCAAGCGCAAGGCGGCCGGATTCATGAACGGTCTGTCGAGCGATCCGGCGTATGCGCCGATGCCGGCCGACAGCACGCTGGACCTGAAGAAAGCGGCCTTGAAAGAGGCGCGAACGCTGTTCCAGTGGGGCCGCCATGTTGCACGGATCCAGAAAGCGGCGACCCTTGAACATCGTGTCCAGATCGTTGAACGCTCCGCGCAGGTGCTGGATGGCTTCGGTCACAACGGCGTCCAGATGGTGCCCCAGGATTTGCTGCTCAGCAGTGATGGCGAGACGATTGGTGGGCGTTGCTATCCCTTGGCGTTGGCGATGAGCGCGGCGCTGGCCCAGGGCGATGTAGCCTCCGGGCAGTTGCGCGAGCGTTTCTTCCTGACGGTGCTCGAACCCGGGCAAGCCGACTCCCTGACCTTTCTGCAAACCCTGGAAGCCCTGCGGGACGTGTCGCTGGGTGACGTTGGCACGCGGCTTGGCCAGGCCGACCTGGGTCAGGTCACGGCCGCACTCGAAAGACACGCCGCCCCCCGTACGCTGATGCTCAACTCGGACAACCATTCGATGCTGGTGGCCAAGACCGTCAGCGGGGAACGCGCCACCTATCATTTTTTCGACCCGAACTTTGGCCTGTGCAAATTCGACCATCCGGACGGGCTGCAACGTGCGCTGGAGCACTTTTTCCAGACCGAGGGCATGGCCCGCTATTACGCAGCCTATGGTTCTGAAGCTCGACCGCAATTCGATCTGGTCGACCTGCACAGCGCCAAGATCTCGGCCTTGGAGCTTTCTGACGGATTCACAGTGGAGCACCTGCTCAAGCCCGATCCTTTGCCAGGAAAACCGGAGCTTGCGATTCGCCAGCGCCTGAACCGTGCCTACGGAAGGTCCCTGGTCGACAATTCGCACCTGGGCAGTAGCTTGCTGGCGTTGGACAGCCATTGGTGGGGTCAGCAGATCGCCCAGGCAACGGTCGATTTGCAGGCGCTGCATGACTCGCCGAAGCCGCTGGTGCCCTTGTTCGATACGCTGGAGATCACGCCCGAAGGCCAATACCGAGTGAGCCTGATCGATCCCGCGCAACCGCAACGGCAGGTCCGCGTGCTCAGTGACGATCATCGCCTGTTACGGATCAAGAACTGGCTGTCGGAACAGTTTTCGACCCTGGCGCGCCAACCTGTGCAGAGCGGTGGTGTCGTGGATCCGACCGAGGCCGGCAGCGTCCATACCCTAAACGCTGGCTTCACCATCCAGGCCTTGATGAACGCCTTGCGCGGGCGCGAAGGGGATGACCGAACGTTGACCACCGCCGTGCGCCTGCATGCCTACGTCAACTATGCGCAGTTGGTGCACGGCAATGTCATGGACGTGACGGGGTTGGTACAGTTGGCCCGTACCGCCCTGGCGGAAGAACGGCTCATTGCCCGCACGTGTGCGCCGGTCGTTGGCCAGGCGCTGGGGCATGCGGCTAACGAGGGCGTCGGCGCGGTGTTGGGGCTGGCCAATGTCGGCTTTGATATCTATCAACTGAAGACGGCGCGAACCGGCATCGAGAAAGCGCAATTCGGTACCCAGCTGACATTCGACTCTGCCAGCCTGGCCTTGACGGCGGGCGGCGTTGGCGCGGGGTTGGCCGGGGCGTCGACCGCCGCGGCGGTGCTCGGCGGTGCGGGTGTGATTCTTGGTGGGGTGGCGGTCGGGGTGGCCGCCCTGGCCCAGGGGTTCGCCAGCATCGCGCGGCAGGCGCGGGACGTCGGTCAGTTTTTCGATGAGCTGGAGCAGGCCTATCGTGGTGACGGCTACCACCACGATCACACGCTGGCCGCGTGGGTGGCACGGCCTTCACTGATCGTCAGAAGCATGGACCTGGAGGAGGGGACGTTGCAGCTCGACAGTCCAAAGCTGTATCCCCTGCATGATCATTTCGGTGTGCCGGGCTTCGATCCCGATGAGGCTCGGGCGATCGACATCCGTCGGGAACTGGGGCTGCCCGGACGGATCGGATTCGTCCCGCCGGCAGGACAACCCATCGTGCTGCCCTGCACGCCGCAAACCACTTACGGCTATGAATACAAGGCGCTGCCCTTCGCCCGCTGGCGCCATGATCGCGGCTTCGACACGGCCCGGCGGCTGGAGAAAAGGCAAGCGGACGGGACCTGGCTGTTTTTGTTCTCGTTCTATTCGTTTCCGTCCGACTACATTCTCAATCGCCTGAGTCCGGTGTACGGCGAAACGGTCATCCGGGTGTACCTGGATGCGGTAGAGCGGACACTGGTGGTTCCCGTGATGCCAGAAGCCTGGCAAGGAAAGTTGTCCTATTGGCTCCGAGGGGCCGACTCGCGTTGTACCGTGACGCTCAATCCCGGGGTCGATATCAGCCTTGTTTCACCGAACCTCATGTATTGCCGCTGGGTGTTGCAGGCCACCTGGGCCAATGACCAGGATATCCGGATCGAGCCTTCCGGCGAGCTGTACATCGGCACCGTTCATGTGAGCCGTGTCGGCCAGCAGGAGGTGCTGATTCGCACGGCCGACCAGCTGTTCAGAGTCCCCCAGGGTAAACGCCAGCTGGACATCCTCGAACAGACGGCGCCGGAAGGGCTCGATGAGCAGGCGCTGCTTGACCACCACAAGAGCCTGGCGCGCGAGCATCGATTGGCGCTGCCGTATACGCCGGTCCATCACTATCTGATCCCGTTCGAAGATCCCCGGCAACCGCGCTACACCACGGGCTGGTATGACGCGGGCGCAGACCGCTTCCTCTACATTCGTGACGACATGGAGGTGCTCGGCGAGCCGCAGCTGTCGCTCGTCCTGGGGGCGTCTGCCTATTTCTACGATCCCGACGGGTTCCAGATCTGGCAGACGGATTGCGCCACGGGTTTGCTCAAGTGTCGCTACCTTTTGCTGCTTCAAGAGGGGCAAGGCACGATTCGCAGGCTGGAAGCGGATGCGCAAGGGGTGATTCATGTCGTGCAGGAATACGTCCTCGACAACCAAACCGTCCGGCAATATCGCTACCTGATTCATGACGGGCAATTGCTATTGAGTTCCGTCACCTACGACACGGCGCCGCAACTGCAGGCGCTGCTGTTGACCAGCGATACCCTGGCCGGGTGGTCGTCCGTGCTGGGCGACTTTCTGCGGCTGCCCCTCGGGCCTTCGCATAACGGGGCGACGACCGTCGATTGGCAGCCGGCTTCGTACGTTTCGATCTGCTGGACGATTGCGCCCGATTCCCGAGACCTGGCATGGGTACGCCGCAGCGATCGACGTCTGATCCTGGCGCCACCCGCCAGGCATCATTTCCGTGGCTGGGATAACTCGATCAAGAACCTGGACGGGCTGATGCTATTGCCCATGGCCGACGACAGCGAGGTGTTCTTCGTTTACCAGCGAGTCACCGCCAACCAGACGCTCTGCCGACTGCAACGCAGCGTGAACGACGGCAAGGCGCAATGGACCCAGCTATGGGTGCAGCCGGAGGGGCTCAAGCAGATCCTGGCCGTCGACGGGGGGTATGTGGCGCTCGATGAAAACGGGCTGTTTTTCAACCTGGGCGCGCAAGAAACGTTGCAGTTTGCCGGCGTGAGCGAACAGTGGCTCAAGGGGCGTAGTCGGTGGTGGCAGGCGCTTGAGCCGTTGGCCAAGCGCTACCCGGGCAGGGATTTTGCCATTGCCGGTCTGCGCAATGTCGCTGGTGACGGCAACCTGTGTGCCTGGTACGTGAATAACCGCTTGCTGTTGTGCGATCCGGGACTCGACAAGGAAGTTCGCTTGCTCGGCATGACGCCCGATAATCAGTCGGTCTGGCTGTTCGATCGGTCGAGTGGTGAAGTATTGAGCCAGGCATTCTTCGACCCGCAGCGGCTTGACCAGGCTTTCGGCGCCGGCTCGCAATTGCTGGCGGGCGACAGCCTGCCGGCGTATCAGCGGGAGTGGGCGAACTGGCGCTTCGCCGATGTCACGCTCGAAGGCAGCGGCTTGCGCGGGATAAGCGTGGACGGCCTGTCGCTGGCGCTGCGTCATCAGGAAGCGGGGACCATCACTGGGGTCAATCACGACTGGGTGAGCGCCCAGGGCGAACACCTGATCGAAGCTCTCCAGCGGTTGCTGGAGCAAGCGCAGCATGCCGAGTTCGTGTCGGTGGAATCCGAGCCTGGGAGCCTGCAATGGTATGACGTGCAAAGTGCCCGGCTGCTGCGGGTGACCGGCAAGAACCTGCCCAGGAACTTTACCCTGCTCGGCACTCAGGCTCAGGTCAACGTGCTGCTGCACAAGCATCAGGATGGGCGGGTGCTCATCTATCCCGACAAGCGCAGCATCGGGCCGTTCGATTATGTCCAGCGCAACGCCCAGGTGCTGGTCGTCGAAGGGGCGAAGGTCGGCCGCGATCTCCTGCCGCTGATCCCCGATGAGGTCAATACGTTGATTCTGCGCTTGGGCCAGGGCGCGGTGACGTGTCATTTGACGAAGAAGGAGTGGCTGAAACTGGACTCGGTCATTGTCGACTGTCGACATGCCCTGGATGAACCACCCGCCATGGCAAGCACATTGATCTGGGCATTCGATGAGCCTGGAAAACTCGTGTTCGAGATCGTCCAGGCGCATCTGGTCATTGTCGATCCGGACAGTGAACACTGCCTGATCCTGCGTGATGTGTGTTCCGCCGACCCGCTCTTGCGCGGTGAAATATGCCTGGGCTTCAACGCTGCGCATGCCCGCCCGGTGTCGACATTCGTGGCACGGCTACGGGACCTGGGTGGGGTTGGCAGTGCAACCCTGAAAGAGCTGCTGGCGCCGGCGCCGGTCGAAGGCCAGGTGGTCCCCCTTCAGGGCACCAGGTAGCCCTTCACCCCGGTAAAAATGATCTGCGCCGCCAAGGCGCAGACAAACAACCCCATCAGGCGGCTGACGATCTGCAAGCCCTGGTCGCCCAGGATCCGTTCGATACGGCTGGACAGGTAGAGCACGACGCCGACGGTGAAGCTCGCCAGGGCGATGCTGATGATGGCCATGAGTTTGTCGTCCCAGTGCGGCTGGCTCACGCCCATCACCAGCAGGGCACCGATGGTGCCGGGGCCGACGGTCAATGGAATGGTCAGCGGGACGATGGTCACGTCCTGCTGCACGTTGTCGGTCTGTACGGCCGACTTGCCCTGGGCCATGCCCAGTGCCGAAATGAACAGCACGCTGCCGGCGCCGATACGGAAGGCGTCCACGGTGATGCCGAACACGCTGAAAATCACCCGCCCGAACAAATAGAGCAACACGCTGGAGACCAGCGTCGCGGTCGCGACCTTCCAGGCCAGGCGGCGTTGTTCCTTGCGCGAATAGCCGCGAGTCAGCCCGATAAAACACGACAGCACGAAGAAGGGGCTATAGAGCACCAGCATCTTGAGGTACACGCTGAATAGCACGTGGAGCATGGTTCAGACTCATTGCGAAAGACATCGCCGGAGTCTATCAGCCTCTGAATCGACTGTCGGCATTTGATTGGTTGAAGTGGAAGGAGTGGTGTTTTATTCGAGCGTTTTTTTTTGACTTTATTTGATGGCTGTTAATGGGCGGTTTTATTTTGAAGTTACAAGTAGAGAGTTGTTGGGTCTGGTTCGGTTGATTAATGTGGGGCTGCAAGTCATGGAGTGGCTTGCTTAATAATTTAAGGAATAAGTGATGAGTTTTGAAATGTGTGATAGCACTGTAGCCGCCTGTGTGGCGCGGTTGGAAAGTTATGATATTTACCCTGATGTCAGTCCTCGTTCGTTGTATGTGGGCGATGTTGAGCCACCGGCGAAGGGATCGGTTGTCGGTGAAGGCATCCTGGCGTTCGCCGGTGGTCTTTCTCCCCAGCATCAAGAGGATGCGCAGCATGCTTTTCTCTTTGCTTCCTTGGTCGCCAACAGGCAATGCCCTCTCGAATCCCAAGGACGAGAGTGGTACTACAAGTTTGTTGAAGTCATGACGAACGCCGGTTGGGTCGCTACGCAGGGCTTCTATGATGACCTGAGCGTCGGCGGTAACACCGTGCGGATGGACAAGCTGGTGTTGGACATCCTCGCCTCCGTAGTGTCGGGTATTGCCCTTGGAAGCGCGACTTCGGCGTTGCTGTTGAAGGTCGCCGACAGTGCAATCACTGCCTTGCAGAAGAAGGAAGAGACCCTGACCCTTTTTGAGCGAAACCTGTTGGAACATGGGGTGGGCGGAATGGCAGCGGGTACCTGTGTCGAAATTGACGGTGAAGTCAGCATGATGCTTGGCACCGTGCGCTTTATCCGGCGCAACAGCGCAACCCAGGTCTTGTTTGCGGATTGGAGCAGTCGCGAAGTGAAGTTGTATAAAGGCGAGTCGGTTTTTCGAAAAGTTCCAAGTATTGTCGAGCGAACTCGAGACATCATTATTGGGCGGCTGGGTAATCATGCCGTAAGCAAGATCGAAGAGTACGAAATCTAAGTTCTGTTTCAATGAGGCAATCGACTATCGGTTGCCTTTTTTTAGAAGGAGTCAGGTATGGATAAGGAATATTCGGTTTTTGTTAACGCTGCGGCGATTGTTTTAGCGCCCTGCGCACTACGGCGCACGGAAGTTGACGACCTGATGAATTCGGTCTTGCTCGCACAACTGGTTGCTGATAAGAGTCTGCAGCGTGCACCTGCGGTTGATTGGTACGCCACTTATTTGGAGGTCTTGAGTGTCGCCTGGATATCAGCTGCCAAAAGGCGAAAGGATCTGCAGCCGCAAAAAGAAGATACCCATTCGCCATTGGAGTGGGTGGCGGCCATCCCCTTGGATGATCAGGTGGATCAGCAACAGCGGATCATGGCGGTGATGGAGCGTATCGCAGCGTTACCCGGCTCGCTGCCTGCGATGGGGATTGTGCGCAAGCATGTGCAAAAACAATACGAGCCTGACGCGGCACAGAGCCCGTCATCTTCCAGCCCCGTGCGCTTGCTGGTGATCGTGGCGCAAAGCCCTGTTTCGATGGCTGGTGTCTATTTGCAATTCAACACAGCGAAAGTGATCGAGGCCAATCCTTGGAGGCAGTGCTTTGATGGCAAAGACATCGACGGTTGTGTGACGGCACGTTATTTCCGCACGCAACTGAGCGAAACATTGTTCGCGCCTGCCCGTGAGGTTATCGCCCGTAAGGTCGCGGCTGCCGTGGGTGACAACATTGTCGATATCACCAAGGCTATCGATGATTCAGGTGTTCTTCCTGCCGAAGAGGTCTGCAGATGAGGGGGCCGATTCCATCTGCCGCAGTCGTTGGCGGCAGTGTCGTTTCGTTCGCCGCCGGTCTACCTGCGTCCCATCGGGAAGATGTGTACTTGAGCACGATGTATGCGCAACGGGCCACCTGGTCAGCCTATCGCGACGGGTTGTCCGGTCACTGGTTCGACTATTTTTGCAGCCAGCTCAGATTCCTGGGCTGGGACGTACCGCGCCCGCAGACGCTGTCGACCATTGAAGGTCCGATGGGGGTGGGAGCGACACAACATATCGAGGCTCGTCTTGGCGAAGCTTTTCACGCCCCGGCCAGTGGTGCGTTGGTGGCATTGGAGAGCAATCCCAAAGCGCTGGAGCTGTTCGAATCAACCAGCCTGTCGCGCGACACAGGCATTTTCCAGATGATGCCCTGTGTGCCGAACGGCACCCATCGAATTGAAATGGGCGTTTATCACTGCCAGTTCCAGCTGCGTCGACAGGCGTCTCGATTCTTGTTCATCGAGCGAGGCGACTGGGTGCGCAACAGCGTCGAGCAAATGACCGTCATCAACTTCAATACGCTGTACTACGCCACCTTCAGGGAAAAGGTAAAACGTTCAGTGCTGTCCCAAGCGTCCACCTACCTCAGTGCCCTGGAACTCTGAAGCGTGTTTGCTCGCAGGCTTGGATCGGTTCAATAAGTCGATGCAGTCGGTTTTTGCTGATCGCGCTGGGCCACCCAGTGCTCGATCAGCTCACGCAGCTGCGACAGCTCCACCGGCTTGGCCATGTGACCGTCCATCCCGGCCTGGCGGGCGCGTTCCTTGTGCTCGGCCAGGATGTGCGCGGTGAGCGCCACCACGGGGGTGCGGGTGCGCTGGTTACCCATTTCCCAGGCACGCAATTGCTGGGTGGCGGAAAACCCATCGAGGATCGGCATTTCGCAGTCCATCAGGACCAGGTCGTAACGCTGCTCCTTCATGGCCTTGAGGGCTTCTTCGCCGTTGCTGGCGGTGTCGGGTTGCAGGTTGAGCTTGCCGAGCATGCCGCGGATGACCTTGGTGGAGATGCTGTTGTCCTCGGCCACCAGGATGCGGAAATCGCTCGGCACCTTCACCGGAATGGGAGGGCCGGCGTTTACCTGCACATTCGTTGCCTGGCCCCGGTTGCGCTGGTTCAGCTCGTCCGCCAGGGTGGTCTTGAGGGTATAACCGGCCACCGGTTTGGCGAGGATGCGCTTGACCCCGCTGTTGCGCGCCACGATCTTGCTCGGCGCGTTGCTGATACCGGTGAGCATGATCAACAGGATGTCGTGGTTCAGGCTCGGGTCTTCCTTGATCTTGGCCGCCAGTTGCATGCCGGTCATGCCCGGCATGTTCTGGTCCAGCAACACCACGTCGAAATAATCGCGCAGGTGCGCCTTGGTGCGCAGCAGCGCCAGGGCTTCCTTGCCCGATGGCACCGCACTGACGTTCAGGCCCCAGGCGCTGCACTGTTGCACCAGTACTTTGCGGCAGGTGTCGTTGTCGTCGACGATCAATACCCGCGCCCCTTGCAGCGGGCCATCGAGGTCGGAAGTTGGATGTTCGAGGCGATCCGGGTCCAGCGGCAAGGTCAGCCACAAGGTACTGCCCTGGTTGCTACCGCTTTTGATACCGAATTCTCCGTGCATCAGGATGATCAACTGACGGGCGATGACGAGGCCCAGGTTGCCCCCCAAGCGCGTGGCCGACAGGAAATTCTTGCTGTGCAGTTCGGCGTGCATCAGCGTGTCGCGCTCTTCTGCGTCCATCGGCGTCCCGCTGTCCTGCACGGCGATGCGCAGGCGCGGCTGATTGCTGCGCTCGTCGAGGGCGACGACGATCAGCACTTCGCCCTCGTCGGTTTTCTTCAGGGCGTTTTCCAGCAGGCTCAGCAGCGCCTGGCGCAGCCGCGTAGGGTCACCGCTGATCACGCGCGGCACCTGGGGCTGGATGAAGCTGATCAGCTCGACATTCTGCTGTTCGGCCTTGGCACGGAAGATACTCAGGCAATCCTCGATCAGGGCATTGAGGTCGAACTGCACGTCGTCCAGTTCGATCTGCCCGGATTCGAGCCGGGAGATGTCGAGGATCTCGTTGATCAGGGTCAGCAGCTCATTGCCGGCGCTGTGGATCGTCTGCACATAGTCGCGTTGCTTGACCGACAGCGGCGTACCCAGCAGCAGCTCGGTCATGCCCAGCACGCCGTTCATCGGGGTGCGGATCTCGTGGCTGATCTTGGCCAGGAACTCGGCCTTGGCATTGATCTCGGCATTGCTCGCCGCCAGGTCGCGGCTGATGCTGAACCGGCTTTCGTTGATCGAGCGCTGGCGCTCGCCCAGGGCGACACTCATCAACAGGCCGCTGATGCAGATGAAGATCAGCAGGGTGATGATCAGGCCTTGGGGAGGAACCTCCGTGAGCCCTTGCAGTGCCGGGAGGATGATCAGCGTGCCCAGGTTGAAGACCAGCATGGCCGCGACGAACAGCCGGGCCGGGCGGTAGCCCTTTTGCCAATGCCAGGCGCTGACGAGCAGCATGCTCAGGCCGGCCAGGGCCACGAGGGCGTAGGTCATGATATTGAGCGGCAGCGTGTTGACGAACAACAGCAACAGGCTGCACAGCATGACGAGCACGATGTCCCCCAGTAGCAGCCGATTCAACGGGTGCGGCCCCAGGGGCGCAAAGAAACGGTAGGCGAACATCAGGCCGCAGGGCGCCGTCAGCAACAAGGCCAGGTAGGCCCCGGGCGTCTGGACGGCTGGCCAGTCGGGCAGCCAGGGCCCGGCCAGGTTCAGCAACAGCACCAGGCTGAGCATCAGCAGTCCTTCACAGGCTGCCAGCCACAGGCAACTGCGTGAGCGGGTGTAGGCATAGCGGGTGAGGTTGTGCAGGACCAGCATGGCGATGCAGCCGAACAGCAACCCGTAGATCAGCGTCTGGTTCTGATCGGCCGCAGCCACGACTGCCGATTGCAAGGTGATGTAGGGGCGCAGTTCATGGCGCGAGGACAGTCGCAGGTAGACGTCCAGCGATTTGTCGCTGCGTGGAAGGGGCAGCATGAAATCGCTGCTGGGTACCACCGGTTCGGTATGCGGCGTGGCATTGCCGCTGATTTGTTGGTCAACCAGGGCATCGCCGTCCAGCACATAGAGGTTCAGGCGTGACAGGTCGGGGGCGAAGATGCGCAGGATCTGTTCATGCCGGTCGGGGGCCAGGCGGAAACGCAACCACAATGCCCCGCCGGGCTCGGCGGCCTTGAGGCGGTCCAGGTCGATGGGGCTGAATTGATTGGTGTAGCGGGCAGAACGGATGTCGCTCAGTGTGAGGTCGCCCTGTTCGTCGAGCAATACCGCCCAGCCACTGCCTGGCGCGGCCTGGGCCGGGAGCATGCAGAGCATCGTCAGCAGGGTGACGGTAAGGCCTATGGCAATCCTGAGCCAGCGCACGGCGAAATCCCTTCGTAGGTTGATGCCAGATTATAACTATGCGCGGCGCCGGAACAGTCAGGCAAGGGCCGTAGACCCTTGCCTGGCTGAATGGCTGGGTTATTCCAGATTTTCGCCACGCTCGCGGGCAATGGCGCGGTAGCCAATGTCCTTGCGGTAGAAGCAACCTTCCCAGTCGATCTCGGCGGCAAGCTTGTAGGCCTGCTGCTGAGCTTCGTCGACACTGGCGCCCATGGCGGTGGCGCACAGCACACGACCACCGGCGGTGACCACTTGCCCATCCTTCAACGCCGTGCCTGCATGGAAGACCTTGCCTTCCAGGCGGGCCGCGGCGTCCAGGCCCTGGATCGCGCTACCTTTGGCGTAGTCGCCTGGGTAACCGCCAGCCGCCAATACGACACCGACGCTTGGGCGCGGATCCCACTGGGCTTCGACCTTGTCCAGTGCCTGGGCCAGTGCGGCCTCGACCAGCAGGACCAGGCTCGATTGCAGGCGCAGCATTACCGGCTGAGTCTCAGGATCGCCGAAACGGCAGTTGAATTCGATGACTTTTGGGTTACCAGCCTTGTCGATCATCAGGCCGGCATAGAGGAAACCGGTGTAGACGTTGCCTTCTTCGGCCATGCCACGCACGGTCGGCCAGATCACCAGGTCCATGACGCGCTGGTGCACTTGGGCAGTCACCACCGGGGCCGGGGAGTAGGCGCCCATGCCGCCGGTGTTCGGGCCGCTGTCGCCGTCGCCGACACGCTTGTGGTCCTGGCTGGTGGCCATTGGCAGGACGTTCTTGCCATCGACCATGACGATGAAGCTGGCTTCCTCGCCGTCGAGGAACTCTTCGATCACCACGCGGGAACCGGCGTCACCGAAGGCATTGCCGGCGAGCATGTCGCGCACGGCGTCTTCGGCTTCGGCCAGGGTCATGGCAACGATCACGCCTTTACCGGCCGCGAGGCCGTCGGCCTTGATCACGATCGGTGCGCCTTTCTCGCGCAGGTACGCCAGGGCCGGTTCGATTTCGGTGAAGTTCTGGTAGTCGGCGGTCGGGATCTTGTGACGCGCCAGGAAATCCTTGGTGAACGCTTTCGAGCCTTCCAACTGCGCGGCACCGGCAGTCGGGCCGAAGCAGTCCAGGCCACGGGCGCGGAACAGATCGACCACGCCGGCGACCAGCGGCACTTCCGGGCCGACGATGGTCAGCGAGACGTTCTTCTCGGCGAAGTCGGCCAGTTGCTCCAGGGCCAGCACGTCGATGGCGACGTTTTCGCATTTGGCTTCGATGGCGGTGCCGGCATTGCCCGGCGCCACGAAAACCTTCTGCACACGTGGATCCTGGGCTACTTTCCAGGCCAGGGCGTGTTCGCGGCCACCGCTGCCAATGATCAAAACATTCATTTCAAAAACCTCGGATGACGCTGATTCTGGATGCAGCGCTAAAGCTGCCTTTCTGTAGGAGCGAGCTTGTGTGGGAGCAAGGCTTGCCCGCGATAGCATCACCTCGGTTTGCCTGATGGACCGAGTTGCCTGCATCGCGGGCAAGCCTTGCTCCCACACCAACCCAGCTCCCACAGTGGGTCGGTGTATCAGTGACGGAAGTGACGCATGCCCGTAAAGACCATTGCGATGCCGGCCTCGTCAGCGGCAGCAATCACTTCATTGTCACGCATCGAACCACCCGGCTGGATCACGGCGGTGATGCCGACCTTCGCCGCGTTGTCGATGCCGTCGCGGAACGGGAAGAACGCATCGGAGGCCATGACCGCGCCCTGTACCTGCAAGCCGGCGTGTTCAGCCTTGATGGCGGCGATGCGGGCCGAGTTCACACGGCTCATCTGGCCTGCGCCGACACCGATGGTCTGGCGGTTCTTGGCGTAGACGATGGCGTTGGATTTTACGTACTTGGCGACTTTCCAGGCGAAGATCAGGTCGTTGATTTCCTGCTCGCTCGGGGCGCGCTTGGTCACCACTTTCAGGTCTTCGCTGCCGATCATGCCAATGTCGCGGCTCTGGACCAGCAGGCCGCCATTGACGCGCTTGTAGTCCCAGGCCGGCGCACGGTCGGCCGACCATTGGCCGCAGGCCAGCAGGCGGACGTTGGCCTTGGCGGCAACGATGGCGCGGGCTTCTTCGGTGACCGAAGGGGCGATGATCACTTCGACGAACTGACGCTCGACGATGGCCTTGGCGGTCGCGGCGTCCAGTTCACGGTTGAAGGCGATGATGCCGCCGAAAGCCGATTCGGTATCGGTGGCGTAGGCCAGTTCGTAGGCCTGGCGGATACCGCCCTCGGCGTCCGGGCTTACGGCCACGCCGCACGGGTTGGCGTGCTTGACGATCACGCAGGCGGGCTTGACGAAGCTCTTCACGCATTCCAGCGCGGCGTCGGTGTCGGCCACGTTGTTGAACGACAGTTCCTTGCCTTGCAGCTGGGTGGCGGTGGCAATGCCGACTTCGGCGGGCTTGGCTTCCACGTAGAACGCCGCGCTCTGGTGCGGGTTCTCGCCGTAGCGCATTTCCTGGGCCTTGACGAACTGGGTGTTGAAGGTGCGCGGGAATTCGCTGCGGCCTTCGGTCGACAGGGTTTCAGCGGCCTGGTTCACGGTGCCCATGTAGTTGGCGATCATGCCGTCGTAGGCGGCGGTGTGTTCGAAGGCCTTGAGCATCAGGTCGAAACGCTGGGCGTAGGTCAGGCCACCGGCCTTGAGGTTTTCCAATACGCTGGCGTAGTCGCTGGCGTTGACCACGATGGCCACGTCCTTGTGATTCTTGGCCGCCGAGCGGACCATGGTCGGGCCGCCGATGTCGATGTTCTCGATGGCGGTCGGCAGGTCGCAGCCGGGCTTGTTGATGGTGGCTTCGAACGGGTAGAGGTTGACCGCTACCAGGTCGATCGGCTTGATGCCGTGTTCGTTCATGATGGCGTCGTCGATGCCGCGACGGCCCAGGATCCCGCCGTGGATTTTCGGGTGCAGGGTCTTGACCCGACCGTCCATCATTTCTGCAAAACCGGTGTAGTCCGCGACTTCCACTGCGGCGACGCCGTTGTCCTGCAGCAGCTTGAAGGTCCCGCCGGTGGAGAGAATCTCGACGCCCAGCTGTTGCAGCTCGCGGGCGAATTCGAGGATCCCGGTCTTGTCGGAGACGCTGATCAAGGCGCGGCGGATCGGCAGGCGGGTGGTCTGGTCGGTCATTTCAATTTCCATCAAAAGCAAGGGAAGTCAGCAAAAAAGGCGACCGTTTTTTACGCGGGCGCCTTTCTGGTTTGATTGAATGCTTACAGCAGATCGTACTGCTTGAGTTTCTTGCGCAGGGTGCCGCGGTTCAGGCCCAGCAGCTCACTGGCTTTGGTCTGGTTGCCCTTGACGTAGTTCATCACGCTTTCGAGCAGAGGCGCCTCGACTTCGGAAAGCACCAGGTTGTACACATCCGTGACGGCAGCGCCCTCAAGGTGGGCGAAATAATTGTGCAGCGCCTTCTCGACACTCCCGCGAAGGGTCTGGCCTTCTTCGCTGGGCGTATTGAGGTGCTGTTTCAAATTCACGTTGTCGCTCACGGGTGTTGTTCCACTCACTAAAGTCTCGGTCATCATCGTCATGCGGCCACCCCTTCGTCCCCTGTCAGGCTCTTGTAACGCTCAGCGAAGAACGCCTGAACGTCGGCGCATTGTGCTTGCGTACCATCCAAACGATTGAAACGGGCGCGAAACTCCCTGGCGCCCGGCAGGGTTGCGAGATACCAGCCCACATGCTTGCGAGCAATGCGTACACCCATGACTTCTCCGTAGAAGGCATGTAGCGCGGCCAGATGCTCTAGCAGAATACGTTCCACCTCGGACAACTGCGGCGCCGCGAGCTTTTCGCCCGTGCGCAGGAAGTGTTCGATCTCACGAAAAATCCATGGCCGCCCCTGGGCGGCCCGGCCGATCAACAGGCCATCGGCACCGGTCGCGTCCAGCACGTACCGGGCCTTCTCGGGCGAATCGACGTCGCCATTGGCAAACACCGGAATCGACACCGCCTGCTTGATCGCGGCGATGGTGTCGTACTCGGCTTCGCCGGTGTACAGGTCGGCACGGGTGCGTCCATGGACCGCCAGCGCCGTGATGCCCGCCTGTTCGGCGATCTTCGCCACCACCAGGCCATTCTTGTTCTCCCGGTCCCAGCCGGTGCGTATCTTCAGGGTCACCGGCACATCCACTGCGGCGACGACCGCGTGCAGGATCTCGGTGACCAGCGCTTCATCTTTCAACAGTGCCGAGCCTGCGGCCTTGTTGCAGACCTTCTTCGCCGGGCAGCCCATGTTGATGTCGATGATCTGCGCCCCCAGCTCGACGTTCGCCCGGGCCGCCTCCGCCAGCATCTGTGCATCGCCACCGGCGATCTGTACCGAGCGGGGCTCGGGATCACCTTCGTGGATCATGCGCAGACGCGATTTGCGGGTGTTCCACAAACTCATGTCGCTGGTGACCATTTCCGAAACCACCAGACCAGCGCCCAGTCGTTTGCACAGCTGACGAAAGGGCTGGTCGGTGACCCCCGCCATAGGGGCGAGAATCAGGCCGTTCTGCAATGTATATGGGCCGATGCGTACCGCCGACATAGGACTTCCCTGAAGTGGGGCCGGATCATGAGACTTCGAAAAAGGGTTGGCATGATACCCGCTCTCGATGACTGGATAAAGATCGAATTGGATAAAATCTGAACAGCTATTTTGTTATCGCCAGCGGTTTGGTCTGGGTGGGGTCAGTCAGAAAGCTGCCGTCAATTGGCCGACCCTGGTCGGCTTCATTCAGGGGAATGGAAGCTCAGACTGTAGTTCACCGCTTTGGGGCCAGGGTCCAGGATATCCAGCGCGATGTGAATGGGCGTCTGGGGCGGCATTTCGCCGCGGTCCTCGAGGTCGCCACCCAGGTACTCGCCGGGCTTGAAGCGACGGCTGGCGATCAGGTGTCCGTTGAGGTCGGCAAAACGCAGCTCCAGCAACGGAAAAGGTTGGGAGAAGGGCGCACGGTTGTAGATGATCGCGTCCACCACCAGGGCTCCGCTGAACTCCGGATGGCTGCGAACCACCAGGTTGCTGCTCTTGATCTTGGCGATGTCGACCTTGGACGGTACTTCGCAGCCGATGGTCGGACAGATTTGCAGGAACCACGGCCGGTACTGGTCCTGGCGGGCCAGTTCTTCGAAATGGTAGGCGATGTACTGGCCGCCCAGGGCCGCGCTGGCGAGCAGTATCAACAGGCCCCACAACAAGCGTCGGCCCCAGGGCGAGCGGCGTTTGCGCCAGTCCAGTTGCAGCGGGTCGTCGTCCAGGTCGTGGAGGGCTTCGGCGCGTATCCCCGGCTCCTGGCGCTCCCGTGACTTGCGCAATGGCGCCAGTTGCTCGGGTTCGTCGTCGTGGTCGTCGGTGGCAGACAGGCGCTCGAGGTGTTCGTCGGGCTCGTCGTCCGGCGCCAGGTGGAGCGGTGCGACCGGTTCGTCGTCCGATTCCAGTGGTTCAAGGGCCAGGGACAGGGACGGCTCGGTGCGCGGTGGCCGGGCCGGTTCATGGGGTTCGAACGGTTCGATGGGGTCCTGGAGGACGGCTTCGGCGCGCTCGCTGGAAGATTCGCTGTACAGGCTGTCGGGCCAGGCTTGCTGTTCGCTGGAGAGCGAGTCGCGTTGCGCGCTGAGGTTGTCTTCCCGGCGCCGGCCGGTATTGCCTGGCGCGCGATTGTCGCGCCGCTCCAGGCGCGCCAGCTCCTTGTCCAGGTCATCCAGATCCAGCTCGGCGGCGCTCCATTGTTTCTGGCTGATCGCCCGGGGTGGGGCTTCGACCGCAGGTTTGGCAGTCGGCGCGACGGCAGGCGCCGGTTGCTTGGCAGTGCGTTGTTCCAGCAACTGTCGTGCGGCATTGAACACTTGCAGGCACGAGCCGCAACGAACCACCCCGCGGGCCACGCTCAATTGAGCATGGCTGACGCGAAAACGGGTATGGCAATGCGGGCACTGGGTGACGAAGCTGTCAGTCATGCGGCAATCCGGTGGATACAGGCGCTCATTCTAGCGCCGACGTCCGGTGATGCGCACCCAGCCATCGCGATTGGCGATCGGGTCCAGGTCAAAGTCTGCGGCATAAGCGGCGGCGACTTCCTCACCCTGTTCAGCCAAGATGCCCGACAGCGCCAGGCGTCCGCCCGGCTTGACCAGGCTCGACAGTTGCGGCGCCAGGGACACCAGCGGGCCGGCGAGGATGTTGGCCACCAGCACGTCGGCCTGGACCTGTGGCAAGTCCTGCGGCAAGTACAGTGGGAACAGGGCTTCGGCAATGTTGTTGCGCCCGGCGTTGTCGCGGGAAGCTTCCAGGGCCTGGACGTCGATGTCGGTGCCGACGGCTTCCCGGGCACCCAGCAGGAGCGCGGCAATCGCCAGGATCCCCGAGCCGCAGCCGAAGTCGAGTACGTTGTAGCCCTTCAGGTCCTGGCCGTCGAGCCATTCCAGGCACAGTGCGGTGGTCGGGTGGGTGCCGGTGCCGAACGCCAGGCCCGGGTCCAGCAGCAGGTTGACCGCGTCCGGCTCTGGCGCGGCGTGCCAGCTCGGGACAATCCACAGGCGCTGGCCGAAACGCATCGGCTGGAAATTGTCCATCCAGCTGCGTTCCCAGTCCTGGTCCTCGATCACTTCGCTGTGATGCTCGGGCAGCGGGCTGCCGGTCAGCAGCTCGAGATGGGCCAGTACGCTGGCCGCCTCGGTGCCGCCTTCGAACAGGGCCAGCAGGTGGGTATGGGACCACAGCGGGGTGGTGTTGAGCTCCGGCTCGAAGATCGGCTGGTCTTCGGCGTCCATGAAGGTTACCGATACGGCGCCTACTTCAAGAAACGCGTCTTCGTAGGTTTCGGCTTGTTCCGGGCTGATGGCCAGACGTACTTGCAGCCAAGGCATGGCGGGCACCTTTGGAAAAAAATCTACAGGGGGCAGCGCAGGGCTGCAAAGGCGCGCAGTGTACGCCAGGTCGCGGGCAAAGTGGATAAGCGAGTCTCGCGCCGTCCGGGTGGGTGTTTCGATATATATATGTATGCCATGGGCGTATCGCCGGGCGGATAAGGTGCCGGTCCACACAGCAGGGAGGAATGTGAATGGACATCACTGCCGAACGGCAAAGCAACATGGTGCGCACGGGGCCGGTCTCTTCCCCGCAGGCGGCGACTGCACAAATGACCCTGGAGAAGTTGACGCGTTGGCAGGTGATTATCGACGCGCGACTGCAAACCCAGATGAGTTTGCTGGAGGTGCTGGAAGAGTACCTGCTGGTCGAGCTGCGCACCCACTATCACCAAGGCAACATCGATCCGCACTTCATCGACACCCTGCTCGACACGGTGTTGCAGCGCATGATCGACCAGGCGCCTGTGGTTTATGACGAAGCGCAGGACTTGCCCTACCGTTGGCCCGAAGGGGGAGACCTGGGGTTTGCTCCCGAGCGCCGGGAGTGCGTTGTCCAGGCGGTGGAAAGCGCGGCGTCGAGGTTTGTCAGTCACTACAAGGATTATCTGCGGCGGCATTGGCGAATGGTGTCGCAGGATGTCTCGCTCGAAGCACTGGTCAGGCAAAAGCTTGACGAGCATCGGGTCGCGGTCGACGGGCTTTTCCAACCTGGCCATCTGGCCGGCATGGACGTCGATCAGTTGCGAGAGCAGATCGAAGAACTCCAGGACGCCTGGTGCCAGACGAGTCGCTTGACGGCGTTGGCAACAACCCGTGAGCGGCGGGATCTTGGAGCGGTCGCGCGATTGCAGTTGCCGCATTGGCTGCGAGGGTTGAGCAATCCAGATCGTGAACGGCTACGGGCTTTTGAAAACCAGACCGTGCTGGCGCAGGCACAAGTCGATGAACTGGTCGATGGCCTGGGTTCGCTGCGGGCCTTCGCTCTGCAATTGGCCAGGGACTATGTCAGGGATGAATTGGACATGCTGGTCGAGCCTGACAGCATTCGCGTGCAGTTACAGTGGCGAACGGTGATGGGCCAGCCGGTGCACACCTACAGCCTGAGTGAGCTGGTGGCGGTAGGCCCGGTACGACCGGACGCGGTGTCGGTGTTCCTGGTGGAAAATGGCGGGATGCTGCGTAACCAGTCCCTTTCGCCAGCCTTCATCGGTCGATTGTTGGCAGACGTCGATGCGCCTGCCGGGTACCTGCAAGCACTGGCCGACCGATATGAACGAGCGGACCTTAAAGAGGCCATGTTCGATTGGTTTTTGGCGCGGCTGCAGCACAGTGCATTTATCGCGCGTTGCGCGGGCCAGTTGTCGGCGACCGGCCATGAATCGCTCAGTGCCCTATGGGAGAGCGAGGTTGCGACGCCAACCGCCAGCGTGTGGCGTGTCGCCGACCTTGTGCTTCCCAATGGCCTGAAGTGTGCCGATCTTCTTCTGTTCTACCGCGAAGATGTGGGCGACGACGTCAGCGGCCTGCTGCTGTATGCCCCGGGCAAACCCGATGGCCATGAGTGGGTCGAATTGACCTCGCTTCGGGCGTTGAGCGGGGAGGTCGGTGCCTGGACCCAACATGAAGCTGGTCGCGAGTATCTGCTGCAGCAACTCTCTGTGATCGATCAAGGGCGGGCCCGGGAATACTTTGCCGGCGTGGCGCAGAAACCTGCCTCGTGGGACCTGGGCAGAGACCTCAGGGGAGCGGTCAGCGATTTCAGGGCTGGTCTTCGCAACGCGGTCTTGACCGGCCTGGCCAATAACCTGATGCAGGTGGAGCTGAACGAGTCGCCTCGCTGGTACTCGGCGCTGCCGCTTGAGTCTCGGCGCAACATCAGCGGCTTGAACCAGGAGTTTCTGGTTCAGCGGCAGGTGTTCGATGAGCAGATGGTCGACTATGAAGTCTTCATCGACTTCGCCAAGCGCACCTTCGCCCATTTGATTGCGCCGTACCTGCGCAGCAAAGGGGTGCTTGAAGCGGTCGATCCAGCCACCGTGCTCATCGACTACAGCACAGGGCTGGCAACCGAGAAAAAAACCGCCAGCCTGTTGGACCTGGCCATTTTTGGATACGAGCACAGCTCGGATATCGACGACCCCGCAAAAGGCGTGCGTTCTTCTGTCGGGCAGGACTTGAAGCAGGTTCGCAGCGCCGAATTGGCGTCGTACATTCGCGTGGCTTACCTGGGGGAACGATATGCCAAGCACATCCGCGCCACCTTTCTCGATGCCAAGGACCCTGAGTATCTGAAACGCCGCGAGGCATGCCGCTACATGCTGTTGGCCCGGATGGATCGCGACCTGCGTGTGGCCCATGGCAAGTCGATGTTGAACACCGACGAATTCCAGTGGCTCACCCGGCAAGTCACGCTGCTAAGCGATGGGAGGCCGGTGAGCAGCGCCACGCACCCCAGCGCCGCCGTGACGCGCGAAGGCGTGATCAAGTTGACCGTCGGCGGTCATGTCGTGCAAGGGGTCTACGTTTTCACCTACTTCGACCCTAAGGTTTTTTACTGGTTGTATACACCCGACGCTCCGGACGGGATCCTGTTTCGCAAGTACCTGGACTTCTCCGGGAGCATCGCGGCGCAACTGCATCATTACGTACTGGAGCGGATCGCACTGAGCGCGCGAGCCTCTGCAGGACGTTCGCTGGTGGCTTTGGCGAGCGGGAGCGCGCGGGTCGATACAGTGCGCGAATTCAATCGGGTCATGGACATCAGCGCTGAATTCGATGCCTGCATCGAGCGCGCTGTCACCGATGTGGAGGACATCACCACAAGCCGTGCCGAAATGATCAGGGATCAGGTGTTCAAAGGGTTGATCTTCGCGGCGGCTCCTGTGTGCATGGTCTACCCCCCGTTTGCCTTGTTGCTGGACATTGGCTTGGTGGCTGTCAGCGCCGGGCAGGCAGTCGAGGCGCATGGGCAGGGCGACACGGAAGGCGCGCTTGGCCACTGGCTGGTCGCGACCTGGGGGACGCTGTTCGCCACGCTCGGTGCCACAAGCATGGCCAGGCTGCTAGGACGTGCGGCCAGGAACCTGAAGCTCGCGGTGAAACCTCTGTCATTGTCCGCTCAACGCTTGAGGCGCGCGACATCGGGCATCGTCAAAGAAGCCGGGCCGGTGATCCCACCCATACGCCTGAAGCCGCAGCAGGCGGTCAGCAGAGTACCGGAGCACTTGCAGCCGGTGACCGAAGAGGGGATTTTTTTTGGCACCTATCGCAGCCCACCCAGCGCAACGCAACCGCGAAGCGCCCACTACATACGGAGCAGGGGGCGGTACTACCAGGTGATGGAGGATCCCTACTTCGGCGGGTTGTGCCTGGTGGATGCCAGGCGTCCCGGCGCGTTGTACAAGCTGCCCATCCGCAGGCTGGCGAATGGCAAATGGACCCATAACAAGGTCGGCTTGAGAGGCGGCAATGACCATGTGCGCAACCTTGGGCGAGTAGGGGAGTTGCGGGAAGCGTTTCCCGGGCATGTCCTCCCGGACGCGACGAGGGGCGCGTTGCAGGGCGAGGCTGTGGTGGCAAGGTTCAGCGAGGCGGCGGACAACTATCTGTTCTCGCTGAATGCGCAAACGTGCGTGATCGCTTCGTTGTACAACCCTGCCACCAGGATCGGGGCGGTCATTCATTTCGATCACAACATCCGTGCGCTGATCGAGCGCAGCGTCCGGGATGTGACGCGGCGCCTGGGGGGATCGCCCAAGGATATTCGTGCCACGCTGGTGGGTGGGGATTGGCTGACGGGGGCTGACATTGGCGAGCCGGTCCGGTTGGTGATGAGGCGCCAGGGTCTGCAACCCACCTGGGATCACTGGTCGTATTCTTCCTGCTTCGGGAATAACTATGGTGTTGCGCTGGATCTGCGCAGTGGTATCACCTCTGTGTTCAAGACCTCGCAGAGTCAGGTCGAACGCTACTACGTACCCGTGCTGGCGAGGGCGAAGCGGGGTTCTGATCCGGTATCGGTACGTGCGCGCGGGTTCATGACGCGCTTGCGCAGCGAACCTTTGGTGGCCCATGCCAACGGCGCCGTTCGCACCCATCAGGGCCGGTCGGCGACTGCGGCGCAACTTGCCTTGCAGGAATTCTCTACGGTGATGCTGGGCTGATGCCGTTGCCCGCATCGTGAGCGACAGGCAAAAAAAGACCCCGGCCAATGGACCGGGGTCTTTTTACATCACTTGAAGCATCAGTGCTGGTTGCCCAGCTTGTGTTCCAGGTAATGGATGTTGACGCCACCTTTGCAGAAGCCTTCGTCACGTACGAGGTCGCGGTGCAGCGGGATGTTGGTCTTGATCCCGTCGACCACGATTTCGTCCAGCGCATTGCGCATGCGCGCCATGGCTTCGTCACGGGTCGCCCCGTAGGTGATCAGCTTGCCGATCAACGAATCGTAGTTCGGTGGAACGGCATAACCGCTGTACAGGTGCGAATCGACGCGAACGCCATTGCCGCCCGGGGCATGGAAATGCTTGACCGTGCCTGGGCTTGGCATGAAGGTTTTCGGGTCTTCGGCGTTGATCCGGCATTCCAGCGCGTGACCGCGGATGACCACGTCATCCTGGGTGAACGACAGCTTGTTGCCGGCGGCGATGCTGAGCATCTCCTTGACGATGTCGATACCGGTGACCATTTCCGAAACCGGGTGCTCCACCTGAACACGGGTGTTCATTTCGATGAAGTAGAAACGACCGTTCTCGTACAGGAACTCGAAGGTACCGGCGCCGCGATAGCCGATGTCGATGCAGGCCTTGACGCAACGCGCCAGGACTTCCTCGCGAGCCTGCTCGTCGATGCCCGGTGCCGGCGCTTCTTCGAGGACCTTCTGGTGACGACGTTGCAGCGAGCAATCGCGGTCGCCCAGATGGATTGCGTGGCCCTGGCCGTCGGACAGTACCTGGACTTCGACGTGACGTGGGTTGGTCAGGAATTTTTCCAGGTAGACCATCGGGTTGCCGAACGCCGCGCCAGCTTCGGAGCGGGTCAGTTTCGCCGAGGAGATCAGGTCTTCTTCCTTGTGTACCACGCGCATGCCGCGACCACCGCCGCCGCCAGCGGCCTTGATGATCACCGGATAACCGACTTCGCGACCGATGCGCAAAGCGGTTTCTTCGTCTTCAGGCAGTGGACCGTCGGAACCCGGAACGGTCGGCACACCCGCCGCGATCATGGCGTGCTTGGCCGAGACCTTGTCGCCCATCAGGCGGATGGTGTCGGCTTTCGGGCCAATGAAGGCAAAACCGGAATTTTCGACCTGTTCGGCGAAGTCGGCGTTTTCCGCCAGGAAGCCGTAGCCAGGGTGAATGGCGGTAGCGCCGGTCACTTCGGCAGCGGCGATGATCGCCGGGATGTGCAGGTAGGAGTGCGCAGCCGACGCCGGACCGATGCAGACGGATTCGTCCGCCAGGCCCAGGTGCATCAGTTCTTTGTCGGCCTTGGAGTAAACGGCGACGGTCTTGATGCCCATCTCTTTGCAGGCACGCAGAATCCGCAGGGCGATCTCACCGCGGTTAGCGATCAGAACTTTTTCCAACTTCGCAGTCATCAAAGGCTCTCCGCGGTTCAAACGATGGTGAACAGCGGTTGGTCGTACTCAACCGGCTGGCCGTCTTCGACGAGGATGGACTCGATCACACCGCTGGTTTCAGCTTCGATGTGGTTCATCATCTTCATGGCTTCGACGATGCACAGGGTGTCGCCTTTCTTCACGGTCTGGCCGACTTCAACGAAGGACGGCGAGGATGGCGAAGACTTGCGATAGAACGTGCCCACCATTGGCGAACGGGCGACAGTGCCGTTGAGCGCTGGCGCAGCCGGTGCGGCTGGCGCTGCTGCTGCAACCGGGGCTGCTGCTGGAGCAGGCGCGGCGGCTGGAGCATGCATCGGTGCCGGTGCATAGAACTGCTGAGCCGGGGTCTTGCTGTGGCGGCTGATGCGTACGGACTCTTCGCCTTCCTTGATCTCAAGCTCGTCGATGCCGGACTCTTCCAGCAATTCGATCAATTTCTTAACTTTACGGATATCCATGAATCATCAACTCCCAAGGGTCGGTCAGGGGCGTTTAACGCTTGTTGTTCAAGCTGTTGCCTGTTTTTCAAGCTGCTCTAGGGCGGCCTCCAGGGCCAGCCGGTAACCGCTGGCGCCAAGGCCGCAGATCACTCCCACCGCTACATCCGAGAAGTAGGAGTGATGGCGGAAAGGTTCGCGTTTGTGCACGTTGGACAAATGCACTTCGATGAATGGGATGCTCACCGCCAGCAGCGCGTCACGTAATGCGACGCTTGTGTGTGTAAAAGCTGCTGGATTGATCAAAATGAAATCCACGCCTTCGCCACGTGCGGCATGGATACGGTCGATCAATTCATATTCGGCGTTGCTTTGCAGATAGAGCAAATGATGGCCGGCGGTGCGGGCCCGCTGCTCCAGGTCCTGGTTGATCTGCGCCAGTGTCACGGCGCCGTAGACGCCCGGCTCGCGGGTGCCCAGCAGGTTCAGGTTGGGTCCGTGCAGGACCAATAGGGTCGCCATCTGCTGTTCCTTGTTATCTGTGAGCAGGTATCAGAACCTGGCGACTATGCCGCAAAGCCTTTGTGACTGTCCAGTTCTCTGCAATAGCCAGCACGATGACCGATGTTTGCGCGAAATTTGTGACCCAGGTCCCTGATCCGGTCATACGGTTGGAGCCGAGCCCCTGTGGGAGCGAGCCTGCTCGCGATGACGGCGGCCCATTCAACATCAATGCAAGCTGACCCAGCACTATCGCGAGCAGGCTCGCTCCCACACTGGATCTGAGGTCTAAACCCGAAACGCCTGTACTGCCGTATGCAACCGCCCGCCCAGTACCAACAGGTTGTCGCCTTGTTCGCGCCCCTGGCCGATGCGCAGCAGGTTGTCGCCGCCCAGTTGGTGAATCCGCTCGCTGTGATCGCGGATTTCGCTGACGGCGCCGCTTTGTTGGGCGGTGACGTCGGCGATGCGTACCGCCGTATCGGAGATGGTCTGGATGGCACCGACGATCTCATCCAGCGCGCCATCAGCCGCTTGCGCCTGGTTGGCGGTGGCTTCGGCGTGTTCGACCTGGGCGCGCATGCCGTCCACCGATTGGCGCGCGGCCTGTTGCAAGCGGGCGATCAGCGTCTGGATTTCGGCGGTGGCGCCGGCCGTGCGTTGGGCCAGGGAGCGGACTTCCTCGGCCACCACCGCGAAGCCCCGGCCCATTTCCCCGGCGCGGGCGGCTTCGATGGCAGCGTTGAGGGCCAGCAGGTTGGTCTGGTCGGCAATCGAGCGAATCACCGTCAACACGCCGCCGATGGTGGCGGACTCCTCGGCCAGTTGTTCGATCATCTGCGCGTTGCCTTGTACTTCTCCCACTAACGCATGCAAGCCTGTAAGGCTCAGGCCGATGACTTTCTGCCCTTGCTCCACCGCATGCCCGGCGCTGCGGCTGGCGTCTGCGGCCTGGCTGGCATCGCCGGCCACTTGCTGGATCGTCGCTTCCAGTTCGCTGAGGGAATCGCGGATCAGCGCCGTGTCGCCAGCCTGATGCTCGGCGCCACTGTGCAGCTCGCCGCTCAGTTCGGCCAGGGTTCGGCTGCTACCCGCGACTTGTTCGGCGTTTACTCGAATGGTGCCCACCAGGTCCACCAGGTAAGCGCGCAGGCGATTGAGCGAAGCCTCGATGTCTTGCAATTCGCGGTTGCTGGCGCCCACGTGGATATCACGGCTGAAGTCGCCCTCGGCCCAGGTCGACAGGGCTGGAGCCAGGTGCTTCAAGGTGCGGGCCAGGCGCCGCTGCAAGGTGTCGATGAGCAGCGCAATCAGCAGGATCAAGCCAATCATCACCCCCTGGATCAAGCGAACCTCTCCCTGGATCTGCCCATGCTGGGCACGTACCGCCGGCTCCATGGCATCGATCGCCTGTTGCACGTCGGCGATTTTCAGGTGCGTGGCGCTGCTCAGTTCAGTGCGTTTCTGGATCAGTTCACGGGTGCGGGCCAATTCTGCCGGGTAGCGGCCGAGCAGGCTGTTGAGTTCGCGCTTGAGGGCGATGCCGGCATCTTCGGCGGCGGTTTTTTCCTGGGTTTCCAAACCCATCAGCGCGGCGAAATCATCGCTGCCCGATTCGCTGCTGGCGGTGACGCCCAGCAGGGGCAGGCTGTCGAGGTGTTCGGCCTCCACACGGATGCTCGCCAGTTCCCGCTCGACGTCGGCGGCCAATTCGCTACGGCCACTGCTGACCAGTTTGTCCCGGGCGAGGGATAGGCGGCCCAGGTGCTGTGACGCGGCAAACAGCGCGGGCAAGTAGGCCGGGGCGCCATTGGCGTATTGGGCCAGTTGGTCGAGGCTGGCACTCAGTTCACGCTCGGCCTGCAGCAGCAAGGCCTGCGGATCGCCGGCCAGTTTGCCGGCGGCCAGCAGATCGGTCTTGCTGAAGCTATCGAGGTTCGACAGGCTCGGGCGCAGGGGCTTGGCCAGTGCCGGGGGAAATTGATCGAGGTCTTTTTGCAGGGTCTCCAGGGCCTGGGTGGCAGCACTCAGGCGCAAGGCGTCGCCGCTGGCCAGGTAGTCCTCGATATTGCGCGCCACTTCGCTCTGGAACTGCCGCGACAATCCCAGGTAGCGCTCCATCAGCAGATAGGGGCGCTCCAGGGCAATCTGCGACCACCACAGCGTGACCCCAAGGCCCAGGCACACGGCAACTAAAAGAAGGGTGTTGAGATTGGTCAGCAACTTCAGGCGCATTAAAGGTCTACCAGGGGCAGAATCGTAAGTGCCTGAAGTTATTGCGTTTGCGTTACAGGTTTATGACCGAATCGGTCGATTCCGATGAAAAGGTGGCACTTTGCTTTGATTGGCGGGCGCTCTGCACCCGGTTGCGCCCGGCGTGCTTGGCGCGGTACAGCGCTTCGTCCGCCTGGCTGGCCATCATCAGGCTGTCGAAGTCATCGCTCATCTCCACTACACCGGCGCTGAAGGTACACCACAAGTCATGGGGCTGGGCCGGGTAGTGGATTTCGGCAAAGCGCTGGCGAATTTCATCCAGCACTTTGCAGGCGGCGTCGATGTCGGTGTCGGGCATGACGATGGCGAACTCTTCGCCGCCGTAACGGCCGATGAAGTCGGTCTTGCGCAGGCGCTGCTTGAGAAACAGCGCCAGGCTCTTGATCACCCGGTCCCCCATGGGGTGGCCGTGGCTGTCATTGACCCGTTTGAAATGGTCGATGTCGAGCATGGCGAAGCTCAGGGGCTTGCCTTCGCGGCGGGCGCGGAAGCTGCAGTCCTCGAGCAGTTGCAGGATATGGGTGTGGTTGTAGAGCCCGGTGAGGCTGTCGCGCACCATCCGCGCCTTGAGGTTGCGCGCCCGGGCGGCACGGTTGCGCACCGTGGTGATCAGGTGCCGGGGCTTGATCGGTTTGGTCAGGAAGTCGTCGCCACCTTCGCTCATGGCGTCGAGTTGCTTGTCCAGGTCGTCTTCGGCGGACAGGTAGATGATCGGCACGCTGACGTAGCGGTCGTTGTGGCGTATCACCTTGGCCAGTTCCGTGCCGGTGCAGGCGGGCATATACATGTCGAGGATGATCAGGTCGGGCTGGAAGTCCGCCAGTTCGGCCATGGCCTGGATCGGCTCGATCAGCGTGCGGGTGATGATGCCGGCGCTGTTGAGCAGGCGTTCGGTGTGCATGGCCTGGGCACGGGAGTCGTCGATGATCAGCACTTTGTACGGATCGTACTGGGCAACGCAGGTCAGCACTTCGATCTTTTCCAGCAGGCTCGAGGCTTCGAGGGTGCCGGTGAGAAATTCCTGCCCACCGGCGCGCACCGCGGCCAGGCGTGTCGGCGTGTCGGTTTCCATCAAACTGAAGAACAACAGTGGCAGCGGTTGCTCCAGGCCTTCCTGGGCTTCGGCGGCCAGTTTCAGGCCGGCGCCGGGGCCGCTGAAATCCACATCCATGACGATCGCCGCCGGCAGGCGCTCGACCATCGAGGCGCGGAACGCCACGACACTGTTCAGCGCCTGGGCGCTGAGGCCGAAGAACTCCAACTGCTTGGCCAGGCGCTCGGCGCGGTCATGGTCCTGCAGCAACACGTAGATGGGTTTGCGCAGCGGCGGCAGGAAGGTTTGTTCGAGCTGGTCGCCATGGCGCAGGCCAGTACGAGACAAGCGCTGCATCAGGCGGTTGATTTCGGTGATCAGGTGGCTGCTCAGGCGCCCGCGATTGGCGTCCACCGCTTGCAGCGACTGGCTGATGCCTTGGGCCAGTTGGGAGTGTTCGGGCTGTTCGAAGCGCTCGGCAAAGCGCAGCAGGCGCAGGTTGGCTTCGCTGAGCTCCGACAGGTCGGTGCTTGACCACTCACTGCGTTGCAGGCGCTGCCAAATCTCCAGGATCTGACGAGCCTGATGAATTACCCGCTGGGCAAAGTGGTGCTTGAGGCGCTCACGGCTGGGGTCTTCTGGCTCGGTCATATCCTGACTACTAGTTAGGGTGCATGCTGAGATCGACTGGTGGCTCTATGCTAGCACCTCTTTTCCTTCGCATGAGTGTCATACGTCAATATTCTGTCCAGTCGCGAAATTCAGTTTGTGACTGACCGGTCTCGTAGGCCGATGGCAACGCTTCCTTTATAGTGCTGTTCGATTGCCCTGTCGCGCCCGGCATGATTGGCGCCGCATTATCGCGTTTCAAATCAGGCACGATGGCGTAGGGTTGTGGTCGAACCGAGAACTCAAGTGATTGAAGGGATATCACCATGCTGGACTGGAAAAACCGCGCGGGCAGCGCGCCTGAACGTGCCGCCGAGCCGAAATCGGACACCCGCAGCTACCTGGGTGGGCTTTTTTTCAGCCGCGCACTGGCGACGCTGATCGGCCTTTACCTGCTGGTGACCATTGCCGTCGGCTGGTATTGGAGCCAGGAGCCCGCGCTGTTCCCTGTGCAGCAGAACGCCCAGGCCGCAGCGGAGAAAGATGGCCGGCAGATGGTGGTGGGCTACACCACGGTCGAGACGCTCAAGACGGTGGCCGGAACCCTGCTGAGCAAGCCGGGTGGCTACATCTCCAACGACCGCTTCCCGCCTGGCCTGTGGATGGACAACATGCCGAGCTGGGAATACGGCGTGCTGGTGCAGGTCCGCGACCTGAGCCGCGCCCTGCGCAAGGACTTCGCCCGTTCCCAGTCGCAGTCCGCCGAGGACGCCGACCTGGCCAAGGCCGAGCCGCGCTTCAACTTCGACAACCGCAGTTGGGTGCTGCCCTCCAGCGAGTCTGAATACCAGGAGGGCATCAATTCCCTGAGTCGCTACCAGGCGCGCCTGTCCGACCCGAGCCAGAAAAGCGCACTGTTCTACGCCCGCGCCGACAACCTGAACAACTGGCTGGGGGATGTCGGCACTCGCCTGGGTTCGTTGTCCCAGCGCCTGTCGGCCAGCGTTGGCCGGGTCAAGCTCAACACCTCGCTGAAAACCGAAGTCCCGGCCCCGGGCCAGGTACCACAGGTGGATGAAGAGGTAGTCGAGACCCCGTGGCTGCAAATCGATAACGTGTTCTATGAAGCTCGTGGCCAGGCGTGGGCGTTGTCGCACCTGCTGCGCGCCATCGAAGTGGACTTCGCCGATGTCCTGGCGAAAAAGAACGCCACGGTCAGCGTGCGGCAGATCATCCGTGAGCTGGAAGCGTCCCAGGAACCGGTCTGGAGCCCGATGATCCTCAACGGCAGCGGCTTCGGTGTATTGGCGAACCACTCGCTGGTCATGGCCAACTACATTTCCCGAGCCAACGCAGCGGTCATCGACTTGCGGCAACTGCTGAACCAGGGTTGATTCATGAGCGAAAGCCCCCGGGAGGTCGCTCATCGAGTGGCCTCGGATGCCGAGCTGATTGCGTGGGTCGATGAGCACGACAATCTGCTCGGCAGCGTGGTGCGCTCAGAGCTGCGTGAGCGTGGCCTGATCGGACGCGGCACCTACATCATGCTGTTCAATTCGTCCGGTGAGCTGTGTGTACATCGGCGCACCCTGAGCAAGGCCATCTACCCAGGTTTCTGGGACGTGGCGGCGGGGGGCATGGTGCAGGCCGATGAGACCTACGCCGAATCGGCTGCCCGTGAGCTGGCGGAAGAGTTGGGCGTGAGCGGCGTGGAACTGACCGCCCACGACCATTTCTATTTCGAAGACCCTGGCAGTCGCCTGTGGTGCTCGGCGTTCTCGGCGGTATGGGACGGCCCGTTGGTCCTGCAGCCCGAAGAAGTCCTCGAGGCGCGTTTCCTGCCCCTCGAGCAGGTGCTCGATGAAATCCAGCGCAAGCCTTACTGCCCGGACTCCCTGGCGGCGCTTGAACGCTATTTGCGCGTCCATGGCAGCGGCGTCGCAAAGAAGCTATAAATTGGCGCTGATTGGCCCTTAGCAAGTCGGCTTTTTGCCGTTACACTGCGCGACTTTTCAAGCTGAACCGTGTCTGCGGTCCAGTAGCGCTGCCCCTGCCTGAGTGGGGTTTCGCGGTCGAGGCATGTTCCCCCTCGACCAGTCTTTGTCCTCCCGAGAGGATTGCCGGTGGCCAAAAAAGCCGCATCCTTCGCCGCCCTGGGCGGCCTGGTATTTTCTACCGACGCCGGTCGTCATTGTCCTGATTGCCGTCAGCCGGTGGATGCCTGCATCTGCAAACAGACCGCCATCCCTGCCGGTGACGGCATTGCGCGCGTGCGCCGTGAAAGCAAAGGTCGCGGCGGCAAGACGGTGACCACGATCACTGGCGTGCCGTTGGCCGAAGACGCGCTCAAGGAGCTGGCCACCACGTTGAAGAAGCGCTGTGGCACCGGTGGTGCGTTGAAAGACGGCATCATCGAGATCCAGGGCGATCACGTCGAGCTGCTGCTGGCGGAACTGGTCAAGCACGGCTTCAAGGCAAAGAAATCCGGCGGCTAGCAGCCTCTGTGAAAACCACCCTCGGCTTGACCCGAACCCAACGTTCGAGGTCGCCCGCATGGTTTTCACAGAGCCTGTTCTGAACGGGTTTCTAAACTCATCGCTGGGAGCAGGGTCTACCTTGCTAACAGGCAATTCGTCATTTTCACTCTCTAGACTGCCCCAGCCTCCGACCGGATGGTGCATTTTGACTTCTTTATAGGGGACTTCGATGTCCGTACGACGCACACGCAAAGACGATGGCAGCCAATGGACAGTTGCGGACAGCCGCAGTGTTTACGGGATTCGCCATTGGGGGGCCGGGTATTTCGCGATCAATGAAGCCGGTCGCGTCGAAGTCCGTCCGAACGGTCCCGACAGCTCGCCCATCGACCTGTTCGAGCAAGTCGACCAGTTGCGCCAGAGCGGCCTGTCGCTGCCCTTGCTGGTGCGCTTCCCCGATATCCTGCAAGACCGTGTGCGCCAACTCACCGGCGCGTTCGACAGCAACATCGCGCGCCTGGAATACCAGAGCAAGTACACCGCGCTCTACCCGATCAAGGTCAACCAGCAGGAAGCGGTGATCGAGAACATCATCGCCACCCAGAACGTCTCCATCGGCCTGGAAGCCGGTTCCAAGCCGGAGCTGCTGGCGGTCCTGGCCCTGGCGCCGAAGGGCGGCACCATCGTCTGCAACGGCTACAAGGACCGCGAATTCATCCGTCTGGCGCTGATGGGCCAGAAGCTCGGTCACAACGTCTTCATCGTTATCGAGAAAGAGTCCGAAGTCGGCCTGGTGATCGAAGAGGCGGCAACGCTCAAGGTCAAGCCGCAGGTCGGCTTGCGCGTGCGCCTGTCGTCCCTGGCGTCGAGCAAGTGGGCCGATACCGGTGGCGAGAAGTCCAAGTTCGGCTTGTCGGCCGCGCAACTGCTGTCGGTGGTCGAGCGCTTCCGGGCTGCCGGCCTGGACCAGGGTATTCGCCTGCTGCACTTCCACATGGGCTCGCAGATCGCCAACCTGGCGGACTACCAGCACGGCTTCAAGGAAGCGATCCGTTACTACGGTGAGCTGCGCAACCTCGGCCTGCCGGTGGATCACATCGACGTCGGCGGTGGCTTGGGTGTGGACTACGACGGCACGCACTCGCGCAATGCCAGTTCGATCAACTACGACATGGACGATTACGCCGGTGTCGTGGTCGGCATGCTCAAGGAGTTCTGCGATGCCCAGAGCCTGCCGCATCCGAACATCTTCTCCGAAAGCGGCCGCTCGCTGACCGCTCACCACGCCATGCTGGTGGTGCAGGTGACCGACGTCGAGAAACACAACGACGACGTGCCGGCGATCGACAACAAGCAGGAACTGCCGGAAACCGTGCAATGGCTGGTCGACCTGCTGGGCCCGACCGATATCGAGATGGTCACCGAGACTTACTGGCGCGCCACCCACTACATGAGCGACGTGGCGACCCAATATGCCGACGGCAAGCTGACCCTGGCCGAAAAAGCCTTGGCCGAGCAGTGCTACTTTGCGGTGTGCCGTCGCCTGCACAACTCGTTGAAGGCGCGCCAGCGCTCGCACCGCCAGGTGCTGGATGAGCTCAACGACAAGTTGGCCGACAAATACATCTGCAACTTCTCGGTGTTCCAGAGCCTGCCGGACACCTGGGCCATCGGCCAGGTGTTGCCGATCCTGCCGCTGCATCGCCTGGACGAAGAGCCGCTGCGCCGCGCCGTGCTACAAGACCTGACCTGTGACTCCGACGGCAAGATCAAGCAGTACGTCGACGAGCAGAGCATCGAGACCAGCCTGCCGGTTCACGCACTCAAGCCGGATGAAGACTATCTGCTGGGCATCTTCCTGGTGGGCGCCTACCAGGAAATCCTCGGTGACATGCACAACCTGTTCGGTGACACCGACTCGGTGAACATCTACCAGAACGCCGATGGCAGCGTGTACCACGCCGGTATCGAAACCCACGACACCATCGAGGACATGCTGCGCTACGTGCACCTGTCGCCGGAGGAGTTGATGACTCACTACCGCGACAAGTGCGCCAGCGCCCGCATCAGCGCCGCTGAACGTACCCAGTTCCTCGATGCCTTGCGCCTGGGGCTGACGCGTTCGTCCTATCTGTCTTCCTGATAGAACCCTGTGGCGGGAGCAAGCTCCCTCGCCACAGGTTTATTTAACTGATCGGCAATGCCCTCCCGGGCTGTCAGAAAATGCACCGCACGCTGCGGGTTTTTTCGGACAGTCCCGGAGGGCGTTTTTATTTGTGCCGTCGTTATTTCTGAACGTCGGTGCATTTAACCGGCGATGTCCTTATTTCGTGTAGTCCCTTTCCTAACTTGTACTTGGCCCCTCTACTCGGCCATGGCTCTCGGCGAGAATCCCCGACCGCCCCTCCTGTAGAGAAACGCCGATGTCCGATCCAGCCAGCGAACCAGCCTTTCGTCTGGAGATAGCCGGTCTGCCCGAGCCTGTTGACGTCGTGGCCTTCACGGGTAGCGAAGCGATCAGCGAACCCTTTGTCTATGAAGCACAGCTGTTGTTGCGCGACGCGAACCTGGACCTGGCGGGCCTGTTGTACCGCAGCGTCTGGTTGAGTTTCGGGACCCCAGGCCGAGGCATTCATGGGCAGCTTCATGAGTTGGTCCAACACCGTCATGGCGCCGGCTGCCGGGTGCGTATCGGGCCGAAGCTGGCCTGTCTGGCGCAGCGTTTCAGCCAGCGGGTCTTCAGCGCCCGTTCGGTGCCGCAGATCATCCGCCAGGTGCTCAAGGCCCATGGCATCAGTGGCCGCAGTCTGTGCCTGGACTTGAGTGGCGATTATCCGCTGCAGGATTTCTGTACCCAGTATCGAGAGTCGGACCTGCAGTTCCTGCAGCGCCTATGCGCCCAGGCGGGTATCCACTTTCATTTCGAACACACTCGGGACGGGCATTGCCTGGTGTTCGCTGATAATCCGCACAGTTTTCCCCCAGGCGGTAAGGCGGGTTATGCGGACGACGAGCCGATTGCCGCGGTGCGCTCCTTCAGCGTGCAAACCGATGTGTCGGGGGCGCAGGTCGCCCAGGGCCGCAGCGATTTGATGAACCTGCAGAGTGGTCAGGTGCTGACGCTGACGGCCCATCCGTTTGCCGGCTGGAACCGGCGCTGGCTGCTGACGAAGGTCGAGCATCGCGCACAGGCGGGGGTGTACGGCAATCATTTCAAGGCGATTCCCCGGGGCGTGCTGTTCGTGCCGGACGAGGTCCCTGCAAAACCACGCATGGTGAGCCGGCAACGTGGCTGGGTCGTGGCGGTGGATGAACCGCCGGAGCTGGGAGCGGGGCGCGTGGCGGTGCAGTTTGACTGGGTCTACCAGGGCGAAGGTTCCAGCCCCAGTCATTGCTGGCTGCCTTTGGCGCCCGAACTGGCCATGGGCGGGGCGGACGCCTTGAGTGACGGCACCGAGGTGCTGGTGAGCTTTATCGAAGGCGATCCGGATCGGCCATTGATCAGTGCATTTCTGAATGCGCCTGCCCCAGTAGAGGTTGTGGATGAATCATCCACAGGCGAAACATATGGGCCGTCGGTTGCCGATCCGCGCCTGTTGTCCGCAATCCGGGACGCCGAGCCGCTGATCTTGTTGTGCTTGTTGCCCGAAGGCGGGCCTTTCAGCCCCTGCGCCCAGCCACTGTGCACCTGCCGTATGCTCATGCGGCGCGGTGCGGGCATTGCTCGATGAACGCCGCGGCCCTGTCTGGATCAACGCCGCAATGGCTGCTGCTCGACGTACCGAGTGCGCCTGGCGCTGGGCGGCTTGTGCGCGCGCAGTTCGCCAAGGCCCGGTGCTTTGCCTTGTTTGAAAACACCGAGCTGCATGGGCTGCGAGAGCACGGTCCGCTGTTGGTGGATTTGCGCCATTCGCCTGCGCTGGCCAGCCTCTGTCATCTGGACCCACGTTCCTGGCCGGGGCTGTTGTTGGTCAGCCCATCGCCCGCTGCGCAATTGCTGGCGCATCTGCGGCGCATGCTGACGGTGACCCTGGGCCTGCATCACAAAGCGTTGTTGAGCTATTACAACCCGCACATCGCCAGCTACTTCTTCGACGGTTGCGACCCTCGGGAGCTCAGTTGTTGGCTGGGGCCGATCAGTTTGTTGCGCTGGTTTGGCGGCACCTGGGCCGACCGGGCGATCGGCAGCCAGGGTTGGCAACAACTGTCCAACCCGGGGCTGTCGGTGGCGGCGCTGGAGAAGGAGCACGGCCTCAGCGACCGACAACAGGGCCAGTTGCAACGATGCCTGCTGGAGCGTCACGCCTGGCAATGGTCCCGTGCTACCGGGTGTGATTACCAGCGGCTCTGGGGGAATTTGCAACAGGGCCTGGCGCTGGGGTTTACCGAGCGGGCGGTGCTCGATGACTGGCTGTGGCTGCGCCTGCAATACCCCGATGCGCGGCTAGTACCTGGCCTGGTGGGCGGTTCGCAGCGCGAGCGGTTCGAGCATCTGCGTCGGCGGTGGCAGGGCCGCCAGGATTGAGCGTTAGTGGGCAGATGCGCCGAGCCAGCGATCGTGTCGCTGCAAGTACCAGGCGAAAGCACCGAGGGTCAGGCTGCGCAGGGCCATGAACAGCAGGAAGGTGATCCACAGCCCATGGTTGCCCAACCCTTGCAGCGCCCAGGCGATGGGCAGCACCAGCAGCAGGGTCAGTAGCATGCCGTTGCGCATTTCCCGGGCACGGGTGGCGCCGATGAACAGTCCGTCGAGCAAGTAACTCCAGACCGCAATCAGTGGCAGGGCTGCCAGGTATGGCAGGTAGTGATAAGCGGTGGCGCGCACGTCGGGAATGTTGGTCTGCATGTCGATGAACAGGTGGCCGACGAGCAGGAACAGCAGTGCAAAGCCCAGGCTGGCAATCAACGACCAGCCGCACGCCACCACCAGCGAGCGACGCAGGGCCAGGCGGTCGCGGGCGCCAATGGCATGACCGCACAGCGCTTCGACGGCATGGGCCAGGCCGTCCAGGGCATGGGCTGTCAGCAACAGGCCGTTGAGCAGCAGGGCATTGGCCGCGACGGTCGCATCCCCCAGGCGTGCGCCTTGCACGGTGATCAGGAAAAACACCGCTTGCAGCGCCAGGCTGCGGATGAAAATGTCCCGGTTCACCGCCAGCAACGGGCGCCAGCTGTGCCACAGTCCCAGGGCGGCCCAGGCGATTTGCCCGGGCCAGGCGCGCAGTGTGTTGCGGGCCAGGGCCAGGCCGACCAGCGCGCCGGTCCACTCGGCGATTACCGACGCCCGGGCCGAGCCGGTCACGCCCCAGTCCAGGCCGATCACGAACCACAGGTTCAGGGCGATGTTGACCAGGTTGGTTACCAGCAGGATCGCCAGCGGGGCCCGGGCATTCTGGGCGCCGAGGAACCAGCCTACCAGCGCATAGCTGGCCAGCGCCGCCGGCAAGCCGAAGAGTCGGGTGTGGAAGAAGTCACGGGTCAACTGGTTGAGCTCGGCGGACGGCTGCATGAAGTGCAACGCCACGTCGCTCAATGGCACGCCGACGGCACCGAGCAGTACCGCCAACCCCATCGCCAACAGCAGTCCTTGCAACAACACTTGTCGCAACGCCGCCCCGTCACCACGTCCGGCGGCCTGGGCGGCGAACCCGGTGGTGCCCATGCGCAAGAAGCCCATGGCCCACGCCAGTACCGTATACAAACTCGCCCCGACCGCCACGGCGCCCAACTGATGAGCATGGGGCAAATGGCCGATGACGGTGCTGTCCACCAAGGCCACCAGCGGTACGGAAATGTTCGAGAGAATCATCGGCGCAGCCAGCGCCCAGACCCGGCGATGGGTAAGGCGGTCGCGCCAGTCGGTGGTCAGGTTGGACATGCGGGCTCCTTGATGGAGCGCGATTGTAGCGGGTTCTCGCATTGATCGTTCCCACGCTCCGCGTGTGAATGCCCCTAGGGACGCTCTGCGTTCGATCTCAAGAAAATCTGTGGGAGCAAGGCTTGCCCGCGATGAAGATGACGCGGTCTTTCAGGGAACCGAGGCGCCTGTATCGCGAGCAAGCTTTGCTCCCACCCAGTGCTCTGGGCCCTAGTGAATGATCCAACTCAACAACCACAACCCCAGCACCAGCCAGATGATGCCCATGACGATCGAGGCCCGCATGAACGCGCGGATCGCCGAGTAGAGCAGCATCAGCCCGAGGATCAGCGCGATGATGCTGATGATCGAGGTGTCCATGCCCAGGGTGCGTGATAGCCCATCGACGAAGTTGCCGCCAGCATTGGCCAGGGTGTTGAACAAGCCGCTGAGCAGGTCGACGATGAAACGGATCACCGAACCGAGCGCCTGGCCGAGCCATTCGAAAAAGCTTTCTACCTGCATATGTGCATCCTGATGGGAGGGGATCCGAGCTGAGCCGTTGGCTCCTGATTGTAGGAGCTGTGGCGGCCGAGTTGGTTCGATTATGGGGCAAACCGTCGCTTCGTACCGAGACTCTTGCCTTCCCTGGTCATCCCCCTGAAGCTATGCGCATTCAGGAGAACCCGATGAACCTTGTTGAACTGACCGAACGCCTGCATGCCATTCGTGACCGTAACGATTGGCGGCAATTCCACAGCCCGAAAAACCTCGCCATGGCCGCCAGTGTGGAAATGGCCGAACTGGTGGAGATTTTCCAGTGGCTGACCGAGGACCAGTCGCGCCAGTTGCCGGCGGACAAACTGGCCCACGCCGGGCAGGAGGTCGGTGACATCGTGTTGTACCTGTTGCTGCTTTGCAGCGAACTGGGCCTGGACATGGACGCCGTGGTGCGCAGCAAGCTCGCCGACAGCGAACGGCGGTTCGGCCAATGAGCGACCGTCATTTCGATCTGCTCGCCACGCGCTTTGCGGAAAAAATCTACGGCGGGGCCAAGGGTGCGATCCGCCTGGCGGTGCTTCAGGCCGATCTGCTGGAAAGCTTGCCACAGCGTCCGTTGCGCGTGCTGGACATCGGCGCGGGCCTGGGCCACATGTCGTTGTGGCTGGCCGAGCGCGGTCACCAGGTGACCCTGGCCGAGCCGGCCGAGCCCATGCTCGAAGGCGCCCGCCAGCGCTTTGCCGAGGCGGGCCAGAGCGCCACGTTCATCCAGGCACCGTGGCAGGACCTGCTCGGCCAGCTCACCGAGCCTTACGACCTGGTGTTGTGTCACGCGGTGCTGGAATGGCTGGCTGAGCCCTATGCGATCCTGCCGGTGCTGCATCAACTCACAGTCCCGGGCGGCTGGCTGTCCCTGGCGTTCTACAACCGCGACGCGCTGGTCTATCGCAACCTGCTCAAGGGGCATTTTCGCAAGTTGCGCAAAAACGACATGGCCGGCGAAAAACAGAGCCTGACGCCGCAACAACCCCTTGATCCGCGAGAATTGGCGGCGCAACTTGAAGGCCTGTGGCAGGTCGAAAACCAGAGTGGTGTGCGGGTTTTCCATGACTACATGCCGGTGGAGTTCCAGGGCCGCGTGGAGCTTGCGCAGTTGCTGGAAATGGAACTGGCCCACCGTCGCCATCCGGCGTTTGCCGGGTTGGGACGTTATCTGCACTGGATCTGCCGTTCAGTGTGACCGGAGAGCGAAATGAAAGGTCGTTCAGGGTTGTTGATGCTGTGTCTGGGACTGGCGGCTTGCCAGGGCAGCAACCCCTATGTCGCCACGTCCAATCCGCTGCCGCCGGCGCCGCCCGAGGCCGCCACGGTGTTTGACCGCAGTGCTTATCCTGCGCCGCCCCGTGACTACGGGCGCTACCGCAGTTGGGCCTGGCGCGACGGGCGCCTGCCGTCGGGTACCGCCTGGGCGGATTCGGCCCAGGTGGCCGAAGCGGTGAGCAATGCCCTGGACCAGCGTGGCCTGCGCCCGCTGCATGACAACCGTCCCGCCGACCTGTTCGTCAGCGCCGACCTGCGCCTGGAAACCCGCGTGCGCCAGGTCCGGGATGACTACGATGCCGGCTACTACGGCGGCTATAACCGTTATGACCGCTATGGTCCGGGTTATGGCATGTACCATCCGGTGCCGATGGTGCGCACGTATCAGGAGCAGGTCGTGGTGGTGCGGGTAGACCTGTTCGATGCCCGTACGGGGCAACCGGTGTGGAGCGCCAGCGCCGAGACCGGCCAGCGGGGCAGTCAGAGCGAGCGCACCGATGCCATTCGTGCGGCGGTGGAAAAAGCCATGTCGGCGTATCCTCCAAGTTGATTACGCAACGGAGATAAACCATGTTTCGCCGTCTTGCTCTACTGGCCTTCACCCTGTTGCTGGGCGCTTGTGCCTCTAACCAGGTCAACCATGACTTCGACACCAGCCGCGATTTCGCGGCGTATCGCAGTTGGAGCTGGAAAGAGCCGGCGCTGCAATATCGCCCCGATGACCCTCGCATCAAGAGCGACCTGACCGAACAGCGGATCCGCCAGGCGGTTGCCGATCAACTCGACCAGCGCGGCCTGCGTCCGGCGGCTGGCGGGCATGGCGATGTACTGGTCCAGGCCTATTTGATCGTCGAGGACCGCCAGCAGCAGATCACCACCAACTACGGCGGCGGCGGTTGGGGCGGCCCTTGGAATGGCTATTGGGGCGGACCGATGTACAACGAAACCCGCAACATCAGCTACAAGGTCGCCACCGTGCAGATCGACCTGCTCGATGGCAAGGACGGCAAGCTGGTGTGGCGTGGCAGTGACGAACAACTGCTCAGCAACTCCCCCAACCCGACTGACCGCAACACGGCCGTGCGCGAGACGGTGGGACGGATCCTGTCCAACTACCCGCCGCGTTGACCACGACGTATTCAAGATGGATGTGAGCTGACCCACCGCCATCGCGAGCAAGCTCGCTCCCACAGGGATTTTGTGGCGGCCACCTGTTCTGTGAACACCCCGGAACAAACTGTGGGAGCGAGCTTGCTCGCGATGACGGCAATACATTCAACCTGGATGTAAGCAGACCCACCGCCTTCGCGAGCAGGCTCGCTCCCACAGGGGAAGGGTGTGGAGACCATCATGGTGCTCAGGCAACCGGCCGCCACTCTCCTACCATATGCTCCAAACCCCCAGCCCCTACCAGTTGCAGTTGCCCACTGGACCCCGCCGCGCTCGACAGCAGTATCACCTCACTGGGCAGGCGCACCGGTTTCTTGAAGGTCACATCGATCTCGATGTTGGCCTCGGGCAGGTGGTCATCCAGCGCCGCCAAGGTCCGGGCCTTGTTCCACAGGCCATGGGCGATGGCGGTGGGGAAGCCGAACAACCGGGCGCTGATGCCGCTCAGGTGAATCGGGTTGTAGTCGCCGGACACCTTGGCGTATTGCCGGCCGATGTCCGTTGGTGCGGTCCAGCGTGCGACTTCAATCAAGGACAGGCTGGCCTGCGGCGAGTCCTCCACGAGTGCCCCGTCGAGCTGGACGCCTTTGCACAGCATCTGGCTCTGGGCCTCCCATAGCGGCCCCAACTGATCATCGAGGCGGGTCACCAGGTCGAATACCACGCCCTTGGGGTGGGCTTGAAGATTCTCGACATTGACGCTGGCCCGCACCTGGCCAACCCCGCCCATGGGCCGCAATACACGAATGCGGTTGCTCAAGTGGATCAGCCCCAGCAGTGGGAATGGAAAATTCCGTGCGGTGAGCAATTGCATTTGCAGGGCAAACGCCAAGACGTGGGGATAGGTCGACGGCAGCAGTCCGTTATCGACGAAACCGCAGACTTTGCGATAGGCCGCCAGGCGTTGCGGGTCGACTTGAAGCACTTGACGCAGTCCTTCCTCGGGCAGGGTCGTTCCGGTGACCTTGCGCCGTGTCACCGCTTTCCAGTAAAGCCCGGACATGGAGGACGGGCTGCTGACTTCCTGCCATTGGATCGTCATGGTCACGCTCCCAGAAGGCTTTGCCCGCATACCCGCAGCGCCTGCCCGGTCACGGCGCCCGTGCCCGGTTGCGCGAGCCAGGCCACGGCTTCGGCGACATCCTGGGGCAGGCCGCCCTGGCCCAGGGAGCTCATGCGCCGCCCGGCTTCGCGCAAGGCGAAGGGGATGTCGGCGGTCATGCGGGTTTCAATGAAGCCCGGCGCCACGGCGTTGATGCTGATACCGCGTGGCTGCAGCACCGGCGCCCAGGCCTGAGCCAGGCCGATCAGTCCGGCCTTGCTCGCCGCATAGTTGGTCTGCCCACGGTTGCCGGCAATGCCGCTGATGGACGCCAGTAGAATCACCCGGCCATTGTCGCGCAGGGTGCCGCTGTCGAGCAGGGCCTTGGTCAGCACTTGCGGGGCGTTGAGGTTGACGGCCAGCACTGCGTCCCAGAATTCCGGGGTCATGTTGGCGAGGGTCTTGTCCCGGGTGATGCCGGCGTTGTGCACCACGATATCCACGCCGTCGGGGAGGTGCCCGATCAACTGTGCGGCGGCGTCTTCGGCGCAGATATCCAGCGTGACGCTGCGTCCGCTCAGGCGTGCCGCCAGGGCGTCGAGGTCGGTCTTGGCTTGCGGGACGTCCAGGAGGATCACGTCGGCGCCATCGCGGGCCAGGGTTTCGGCGATGGAGGCGCCGATCCCGCGGGCTGCGCCAGTGACCAGCGCCTTGAGCCCCGTGAGCGGTCGGGTCCAGTCCTGGACCTGGGTGTCACAGGCGTTGAGACGAATGACCTGCCCGGAGATGAAGGCGCTCTTGGGCGACAGGAAAAACCGCAGCGCACCTTCCAGCTGGGCTTCGGCGCCGTCGCCGACGTAAAGCAGTTGCAGCGTCCCGCCGTGGCGCAGCTCTTTGGCCAGGGAACGGCTGAAACCCTCCAGCGCTCGCTGGGCACTGGCGGCGAACGGGTCGGCAAGTTTTTCCGGTGCGCGACCGAGGATGACGACATGGGCGCTGTGGTCGAGGTTTTTCATCAGCGGCTGGAAAAATTCCCGCAGCTGCTTGAGCTGGTCGGCCTGCACCAAATGGCTGGCGTCGTACACCACCGCCTTGATTTTCGGGCCATGGCCGGGGATCCATTCGGTGGCCAGGGTCGGTTCGCCGCCGTAGATGAAGATGGTATCGGTCAGGCGCTTGGCAAACGTACCGATCTGCTCGGTCAACGGCCCGCCGCCCAGTAGCAATGCGCCTTCGATCGGCCGCAGGCGCCCGGCCTGCCAGCGTTCCAGGCGTACCGGCGATGGCAGGCCGAGGGACCCGACCATGCGCCGGCCAATGGGCGAGTTGGCAAAGTCGATATAACGGTCAGACATGGAACACACTCCGGCTGATGAGGTTCCAAGTGTGGACCATGATTGGCAATCAGTCGTTCGATTGGCGAGATAAAGCCTAAGCTTGAGCGGGAGCGCTTTTTCCAGGGCACCGACCCCCTGTGGGAGCAAGCTTTGCTCCCACAGGGGGCGGTTGAGTGTTCTTAGTGCATTAGACCTACAGGGGAGTTCTTCATGACACAACTACGCCGCGTCGCGATCATCGGTGGTAACCGCATTCCGTTCGCCCGCTCCAACGGGGCCTATGCCACCGCCAGCAACCAGGCGATGTTGACGGCAGCCCTCGAGGGGCTGATCGAACGCTACAACCTGCATGGCTTGCACATCGGTGAAGTGGCTGCCGGTGCGGTGCTCAAGCACTCCCGCGATATGAACATGACCCGCGAATGCGTGCTTGGCTCGCGGCTGTCACCGATGACGCCGGCCTATGACGTACAACAGGCCTGTGGCACCGGATTGGAGACAGTGCTGCTGGTGGCCAACAAGATTGCCCTGGGGCAGATCGACAGCGGCATTGCCGGCGGCGTCGACACCACCTCGGATGCGCCGATCGCGGTCAATGAAGGGCTGCGCAGGATCCTGCTGCAAGCCAATCGCGCCAAGACCACCGCGGACAAGATCAAGACCTTCCTGCAACTGCGCCCCCAGCACCTGGTCCCCGACCTGCCGCGCATCAACGAACCGCGCACCGGCCTGAACATGGGTGAGCATTGCGAGTTGATGGCCCAGACCTGGCAGATCCCCCGGGAGGCGCAAGACCAGCTGACCCTGGAAAGCCATCAGAAAATGGCCGCGTCCTATGCCGAAGGTTGGCAGAACGACTTGATGACACCGTTTCTTGGCCTGACCCGGGACAACAACCTGCGCCCGGACCTGACCCCGGAAAAACTCGCCTCCCTCAAGCCGGCCTTCGAAAAAAGCGCCAAGGGCACGATGACCGCTGGTAATTCCACGCCATTGACCGATGGCGCTTCGTTGGTGCTGCTGGGCAGCGAAGAGTGGGCCAAGGTCCGAGGCCTGCCGATTCTGGCGTATCTGCGCGACGGTGAAACGGCGGCGGTGGATTTCGTCAATGGCGCCGAAGGGCTGTTGATGGCCCCGGTCTACGCCGTGCCGCGATTGCTGGCGCGCAACGGTTTGACCTTGCAGGACTTTGATTACTACGAGATCCATGAAGCGTTCGCCGCCCAGGTGTTGTGCACACTGAAGGCCTGGGAAGACCCGGACTACTGCAAGACCCGCCTGGGGCTCGACGCGCCGCTAGGGTCCATCGACCGCAGCCGGTTGAACGTCAAGGGCAGTTCCCTGGCCGCCGGGCACCCGTTTGCCGCCACGGGCGGGCGCATTGTCGCCAACCTCGCCAAGTTGCTCGATGCCGCCGGGCGAGGTCGCGGCTTGATTTCCATCTGCGCCGCAGCGGGCCAGGGGGTGACGGCGATTATCGAGCGCTGAGGACGGCGCCGTCCTGGCGGGACGCCAGTTCCCGGTGATGGCTGGCGTAGCGCTCGGCGAGGATCGAGCAGACGATCAACTGCAGCGGGTGATAGATCATGATCGGCAGCAGGATCAGCCCCAGGCCGGGATGGTTGCCAAAAATCAACGCCGCCATGGGCACCCCGGCGGCGAGGGATTTCTTGCTGGCACAGAACACCGCGGCAACTTCATCGGCGCTGCGCAATTGCAGGGCGCGGGCGGTACGGGTGGTCGCCCACAAGATGATCGCCAGCAGCACGGCACTACCAAGCACTGCGCTCAATAGCACGCCGTGGCCTTGCTGTTGCCAGATGCCGGACACCATCGAGTTGCAGAACGCGGCGTAGACCAGCAGCAGGATCACCAGTTTGTCGATGATGCTGGTGTAGCGCTTGTACCTGCCGAAAAAGCCAGCCAACCAACGCCGCAGGAACTGCCCCAGCACCAGTGGCAGCAGCAACATCATGCACAGGTTGAGCAAGGTGGACCCCAGGTCGATGCCACCGGCGCCGCTGCCGACCACGAAACTGACCAGCAACGGTGTCAGGAAAATCCCCAGTACGCTGGACAGGCTCGCGTTGAGAATCGCCGCCGGCACGTTACCGCCGGCACTGCCGGTCAGCGCCACCGAGGAAGAAATGGTCGAGGGCAGGGCGCACAGATAGAAGAACCCCAGCATCAACAGCGCCGGCACGTGGCTGCCGACTAGCCAGTGGCTGATCAGCCAGAGCAACGGAAACACGCCAAAGGTGAAACCCTGCACCATCACGTGCAGGCGGATGTTCTTCAAACCGTGGCGGATCTGTTCGCCGGACAGGTTGACCCCGTGCAGGAAGAACACCACGAAGATGCCGATGTTGACCACCCATTCGGCATGCATGGCACCGCCCGTGGCACCAAAGGTTGGAAAGAAGTACGCCAGCAGCGTGGCGAGCAACATGCCGCACAGGAACCAGTCGGTCACCATGCGTTTGAGGTGTCTGAGGATATGCATAGGGCACCGCAAGTTGTAAGAAAAGTCGACTTAGCCTAACGTCGTCCCTACCAGTCGTCTTGCGACATAAGGCCAATCAATGCCGCCTAACGGACACCAACAGCTCGAACGCCGCATCCCCGACCTGGCGCAATTGCCGAGGCCGCTGTACGCCCGTGTCGAAAGTTTGAGCGCCGGTTCCTGGACGCAAGCCCATCGTCATGACTGGGTGCAGTTTTCCTACGCCATCAGCGGCGTTCTCGGCGTACACACCGCCGCCGGCAGTTTCTTCGCCCCGCCACAACGGGGCATCTGGATCCCGGCCGACCTGGAACACCATGTGGTGACCTCCACCCGAGCGGAAATGCGCAGCTTGTATGTGCATCGTCACGCCTGCCCCTGGGCCGATGAACGCTGTCGGGTGCTGGAAGTCACGCCACTGGCCCGCGAGTTGATCAAGGTGTTCTGTCAACTTCCGGTCGATTACCCGCAAGGCGACACCCAGGAGCAACGGTTGGTGCAGGTGTTGCTGGACCAGTTGGCGACTTTGCCGGAGGTGGGATTCTCCCTGCCGCTGCCGCGACATGCCCGTCTGTTGGGGCTGTGTAACGAGGTGATCGAACAGCCTGAGCAGAGCGTTACCTTGCACGCCTGGGCTGAGCGCCTGGGCACGTCGGAAAAAACCCTGATGCGCCTGTTCCAGCGCGAGACCGGCCTGAGCTTTCGCGCCTGGCGCCAGCGCATGCGCTTGTTGTCGTCCCTGGGCTCGCTGGAGCAGGGCGACAGCGTCACCAGCGCTGCGTTGTCCTGCGGATATGATTCAACGTCCGCGTTCATTGCGGCGTTCAAGGGGATGTTCGGGTTTACGCCGGGGGAACTGTTCAAGCATTGAGTCGTCGCACTCTCCTACAGCCGACGGTAGACATGACTGTCAGCTCTTGTCGCAAATGCCCGGGCATTCAGTTAGCAATGCCAGGTTCGGTCTCGGCTATGATTCGGCTCGGTCGATTGATCCGGCACATTGTGTGCATCACAGGTTCATAGGTCGGCAACCCCTCCCCGTGGAGGAAGGATTGCCGTATAACGACTGTCATTCGCGTGTTTGGTAATAAAGGACCCACAATAAAAGCTGATGAAGACTCCAAAACGCATTGAACCCCTGATCGAGGACGGTCTGGTCGACGAGGTGCTGCGCCCACTCATGAGTGGTAAAGAAGCAGCTGTTTATGTGGTGCGCTGCGGTAACGAGCTACGTTGCGCGAAGGTCTACAAGGAGGCGAACAAGCGAAGTTTTCGTCAGGCGGCCGAATATCAGGAAGGCCGCAAGGTCCGCAACAGCCGTCAGGCCCGGGCCATGGCCAAGGGCTCGAAGTTCGGGCGCAAGGAAACCGAGGACGCCTGGCAGAATGCTGAAGTGGCGGCGCTGTTCCGCTTGGCTGGCGCGGGTGTGCGCGTGCCCAAGCCGTACGACTTCCTTGAAGGCGTGCTGCTGATGGAGTTGGTGGCCGACGAGTATGGCGATGCGGCACCGCGTCTGAACGACGTGGTGCTGGAGCCGGACCAGGCCCGTGAATATCACGCCTATCTGATTTCCCAGATCGTGCTGATGCTGTGTACCGGTCTGGTGCACGGCGACCTGTCGGAGTTCAACGTCCTGCTCACGCCAACCGGGCCGGTGATCATCGACCTGCCGCAGGCCGTGGATGCTGCGGGTAACAACCATGCCTTCAGCATGCTGGAGCGGGACGTGGGCAACATGGCGTCCTACTTCGGCCGGTTCGCTCCGGAGCTCAAGCGCACCAAGTACGCGAAGGAAATGTGGGCGCTGTATGAAGCCGGCACCTTGCACCCGGCCAGCGTGCTGACCGGCGAGTTCGACGAGCCGGAAGAGTTGGCGGATGTCGGCGGGATCATGCGCGAGATCGAAGCCGCGCGCCTGGACGAGGAACGCCGCCAGGCCGTACGCGCCGCCGACGATGCCCCGCCCGGCAAGACCGAAGAACCACCACCGCCATGGATGCAATGATCGGTTGAACAGAAACCCGGCCAAGGCCGGGTCTTTTGTGGGCACTCCAAAATCCCATACCCACCGCAGTCCCCTGTGGGAGCCTGCTCGCGATAGCGGTGGGTCAGCTTGCATCGATGCTGAATGTACGGCGGTCATCGCGAGCAGGCTCGCTCCCACAGTTTTACATCGGCTGGCAACACCCCGACGCCAGTTCCTTGAGGATCGGGCAGTCCGGGCGGTGGTCGCCGTGGCAGTGTTCCACCAGATCCTGGAGGGTGTCGCGAAGCTCGGCCAGTTCGCGGATTTTCTGGTTCAGTTCTTCGATGTGCTGGCGGGCCAAGGCCTTGACGTCGGCGCTGGCGCGTTGGCGGTCTTGCCAGAGGGTCAGCAGTTTGCCGACTTCTTCCAGGGAGAATCCCAGGTCGCGGGAGCGCTTGATAAACGCCAGGGTGTGCAGGTCATCGGCGCCGTAGATCCGGTAGCCGCTGTCAGTACGATGGGCGGCCTTGAGCAGGCCGATGGACTCGTAATAGCGGATCATCTTCGCGCTCAGGCCGCTCTGGCGGGCCGCTTGGCCGATGTTCATCGCTTGTCCTCCAGCTGCTTGGGTGTCCAGAACTTCAACAGTAACGCGTTGCTCACCACGCTGACGCTCGATAGTGCCATGGCCGCGCCGGCCAGCACCGGGTTGAGAAAACCGAACGCCGCCAGGGGGATGCCGATCAAGTTATAGACGAACGCCCAGAACAGGTTCTGGCGGATCTTGGCGTAGGTCTTGCGGCTGATGTCCAGCGCCGCCGGCACCAGTCGCGGATCGCCGCGCATGAGGGTGATGCCCGCGGCATGCATCGCCACGTCGGTGCCGCCGCCCATGGCAATGCCGATATCGGCGGCGGCCAGGGCGGGGGCGTCGTTGATGCCGTCGCCCACCATCGCCACCACCGAATGGCGCTTCAACTGTTGGACGATGGCGGATTTATCCGCTGGCAATACCTCGGCATGGACATTGGAGATCCCCAGCGCCTGGGCCACCACTCGGGCGCTGCCTTGGTTGTCGCCGGTGAGCAAGTGGCTGGCGATGTGCTGTTCATTCAAGGCCTGTACGGCGGCGAGGGCGCCGGGCTTGAGCGTGTCACCGAAGGCGAACAGGCCCAGCACCCGAGGCGTCGCGCCTTGTTCGATCAGCCAGGACAACGTGCGGCCTTCGGTTTCCCAAGCCAGTGCCGACTCGGCCAGCGAACCGGGCTCCAGGCCCAGTTCGTCCAGCAGGCGTCGATTGCCCAGGGCCAGGCGGCGCCCGTCGAGGCTGCCGGCGATACCGCGTCCAGCCAGGGACTGGCTGTCGCTGACATCCGCCACGTCCAGGCCGCGCTCGGCGCAGGTGTCCAACACGGCTTTGGCAAGAGGGTGCTCACTGCCGCGTTGCAGGGCGCCAGCCATTTTCAGCAGCGCGTCTTCATCTCCCTCCAGAGCCGTCAAGTGGGCGATACGCGGCGTGCCGGAGGTCAGGGTGCCAGTCTTGTCGAACACCACGGTGTCGACTTCATGGGCGCGCTCCAGGGCCTCGGCGTCCTTGATCAGAATCCCATGGCGCGCGGCCACGCCGGTGCCGGCCATGATCGCCGTGGGCGTCGCCAGGCCCAGGGCGCAGGGACAGGCAATCACCAGCACGGCGACGGCGTTGATCAGCGCGGTTTCCAACGGCGCGCCGTACAACCACCAGCCGATCAACGTCGCCAGGGCCAGCACCAGCACCACCGGTACGAAGACCTGGCTGACTTTATCCACCAGTTTCTGGATCGGGGCCTTGGCGGCCTGGGCGTCTTCTACCAGGCGGATGATGCGCGCCAGGACGGTTTCGGTACCCAGGGCCAGCGTGCGTACCAGCAGCCGGCCTTCGCCGTTGATGGCGCCGCCAGTGACTTTGTCGCCGGGCTGCTTGGGCACCGGCAGGCTTTCGCCGCTGATCAGCGCTTCGTCGGCATGGCTCTGGCCTTCCAGTACTTCGCCGTCCACCGGGAAGCGTTCGCCGGGCTTGACCAGCACCAGGTCATTCAAGCGCAGGGCGCTGATGGCAACGTCCCGCTCCTGGCCATCGATCACCTGGATCGCCCGTTCCGGGCGCAAGGCTTCGAGGGCGCGGATGGCGCTGGCGGTTTGTCGCTTGGCGCGGCTTTCCAGGTATTTGCCGAGCAGTACCAGGGCAATCACTACGGCCGAGGCTTCGAAGTACAGGTGCGGCATGCCGCCAGGGCGGGCGATCACCCATTCATAAAGGCTCAAGCCGTAGCCGGCGCTGGTGCCCAGGGCCACCAGCAGGTCCATGTTCCCGGCACCGGCACGCACGGCCTTGAAGGCGGCGACGTAGAAACGCGCACCGAAGATGAATTGCACCGGCGTGGCCAGGGCGAACTGCACCCAGGCCGGGAGCATCCAGTGCACGCCGAACGGCTGCAGCAGCATCGGCAGCACCAGCGGCACGGACAGCGCAATCGCCAGCACCAATATCAGGCGTTCACGGTTCAGACGGTTGGCCTGCGTGTCAGTGGGTTGTTCGGTCTGCCAGACTGTGGCGTCGTAGCCGGCGCGCTTGACCGCATCGATCAGGGATTGCGGATCCACCTGGCCGAGCAGTTCGAGGTGGGCCCGCTCATTGGCAAGGTTGACGCTGACGCTGTTCACACCGTCGACCTTGCCCAGGGCGCGTTCGACCCGGCCGACACAGGAGGCGCAGGTCATCCCTTCAATGTTCAGCTCCAGGGTTTGCACGGGGACGCTATAGCCGGCCTGTTCGACGGCCTGCATCAAGGCCGGCAGGCTGCCTTCGGGGGCCTGCACGCGCGCCAGTTCAGTCGCCAGGTTCACACTGACGGCGCGGGTGCCGGTGACTTTGCTCAAGGCCCGCTCGACCCGCCCGGCGCAGCTGGCGCAGGTCATGCCGGCAATCGGTAGATCGAACGTGGTGGATTCAGACATCGGTCAGGCTCCCTGTAGTGAATGACTACAGGATCAACCTTGCCATGTTGGCAAGGTCAAGCGCTAATCCAAAAAGCGATGTCGACTCCTAATATGGGATCTGGCTCTGTGGGAGCAAGGCTTGCCCGCGATGAAAGCACCGCAGCTTTCTGAATGACCGCGGCGCCTGGATCGCGGGCAAGCTTTGCTCCCACAAAGCTTGCCCACAGGGGCAAGAGGAGTGTCAGTAACCGAGCCCGGCCTGCTTGAGGTACATGCCTTGTTCATTCATGGCGATGCGGAACTTCAGAATGTCACCAGCCCTGAGCGTGATGTTCTGCGACCCTGGCGCGAGCATGCCCGGGTTGCACCCCGGTGCCTGGCCTGGCAGCAACTTCAGGCGCAAGGAAAACTGGCCCGGCGGCAGATTGAACGAGGTGCTTTGCTCCTGGAACAGCCTGGCCGAGAGCTGATCCTGGATGTAGATGCCGATTTCGCAACTGGTCGCCACTTCCAGGCGCTCGCGAGAAATGATCAACACGCCATAGTCTTCGCTGGCGGCCGGTGCCTGGGGCGCCACCGCTGAAAAACCGAGCATGCAAAACAGGCTGAACGCTGACCAGCGCATGGCTGAACCTCCGATGTTAAATCCTTGATGTGTGCAGCTTGGCTGAGCGCGATGCCGATTGCCAGCCCGGCAGTTTTCGTCAGAACTTGACCTTGCCATGATGGCAAGCTTGAGACTGCTGGCAACCTCAATTCCAAGGAGTCATCTCATGCAAACTTTCAATGTTCAGGGCATGTCCTGTGGTCACTGCGTCAAGGCCATCACCCAGGCTGTCCAGGCCAAGGACCCGACGGCCGATGTGCAAGTCGACCTGGGTGCCAAGACTGTCCAGGTCCAGAGTTCGTTGCCGGCCGATGCTGTGCTCGCGGCCATCAAGGAGGAGGGCTATGAGGCCAGCCCTGCTTGAAGTTTTTTAATCGTTAGCGACCTACCGGAATGTTCAAGAGCGTCCGGCACGGCTAGACTGTCGGGCTGTCGAACGACGCCTGAGCTGGACGCCCGATGAACCTCCGTACGATTCTGATTCTTGGCGCCTTGAGCGCTTTCGGTCCCTTGGCGATCGACTTCTACCTGCCTGCCTTTCCGGCGATGGCCACGGCCTTCGGCACCGACGAAAAACACATCCAGCTGACCCTGGCGGCCTATTTCCTCGGCTTGTCCATCGGGCAACTGGCCTATGGGCCGGTGGCGGATCGCTTCGGACGGCGCATTCCATTGTTGACCGGCGTCGGTTTGTTCACGTTGGCGTCCCTGGCCTGCGCCTACGCGCCGAACCTCGAATGGCTGATCGGCGCCCGCTTCGTCCAGGCCCTGGGTGGATGCGCCGGGATGGTGATCTCGCGGGCGGTGGTCAGCGACAAATGCGACGCGGTGGGTTCGGCCAAGGTGTTTTCACAGTTGATGCTGGTGATGGGCCTGGCGCCGATTCTCGCGCCGATGCTGGGCGGGTTGCTGGTGAACCTGCATGGCTGGCAATCGATCTTCATTGCCCTGACCGTGTTCAGTGCATTGGCGTCAACGGCTGTGGCCTTGTGGCTGCCGGAAAGCTTGCCGGACTATGTGCCTCGGCAACCGTTGTCGGGGGCGTTGCGCCAATATGGCCGGTTGTTGACCGACGCTGTCTTCCTCGGCCATGCGCTGACGGGGGGCATCGCTATCGCTGGGATGTTTGCCTACATCGCCGGTTCGCCTTTTGTCTTCATCAAGCTCTACGGGGTACCGGCCGAACATTTCGGTTGGCTGTTCGGCACCAACGCGGCGGGCTTCATCCTGGTTGCCCAGGTCAACGCCCGGCTGCTGTCCAAGCGCGGCCCGGCGTTCCTGCTGAGCCGCGCGGTATGGGTCTACCTGGGCGCTGGGCTGAGCCTGCTGGCCGTCAGTTCATTGCAACCTGCGCAGTTGTGGCCGCTGTTGGTTCCGCTGTTTGTCTGCATCGCCAGCCTGGGGTGCATCCTTCCCAACGCCTCGGCTTGCGCCATGAATGGGCAGGGCGCCCGGGCCGGCAGTGCTTCGGCGATGCTGGGATGCCTGCAGTTTTCCGTGGCCGCCGGGGCAGCCTCGTTGGTGGCGGCGCTGCATGACGGCACCGCCGTGCCAATGGCGCTGGTCATCAGCCTTTGCGGGCTGTTGGTGGTGAGCGCAGCGATGCTGACCCGTCGCCTGCAAAATGCCCGGGCGCTGGCCCAGGCCAGTCGCGAGGGTTGACTCAGCCGGCCGCGCGCTGCTGTTGTTCGGGGAAATGATGGGGCGCGAGGATCCGCGCTTGCAGGGTGTTGGCGAAGGTCTGGGCTTCGGCCTCGGTACGGAAGGTGACGACGTGCTGGTCAAGACGCACTTGCCATTGGGATTTTGCCACTTCTTTTATCAGGATCTTCATTGCTGACCTCCTCACGAAAAGATTGCGTTGCAAAGGCCTCGAGTGTAGACCCGAATGCGATCGCAATTGTGACAAGGATCAATTCTCGGACTGACGGTGCAGTTCCAGATTGATGCAACACCTGTGGGAGCGAGCTTGCTCGCGATAGCGGTAGACCCGCCGACATCAATGTTGCCTGACCTGGCCCCATCGCGAGCAAGCTCGCTCCCACAGGATTGTTTGCAGGGCGACTGCCCAGTGCTGTCAGAAACCCTCGAGCACAATCTTGCCCTTGGACTTGCCGCTTTCCAGCAAGGCATGCGCCCGGCGCAGGTTCTCGGCATTGATGGTGCCGAAATGCTCGCCAACCGTGGTCTTCAGGGTGCCGGCGTCGATCAGGGCGGCCACGCGGTTGAGCAGTTTGTGCTGTTCAAGCATGTCGGCCGTCTCGAACAGCGAGCGGGTGTACATGAATTCCCAATGCAACGACAGGCTCTTGCGCTTGAGCTTGGTCACGTCCAGCGCCTTGGGATCGTCGATCAGCGCCAGTTTGCCTTGGGGCGCGAGCGCTTCGACCAACTGGTCCAGATGCTGGTCGGTCTGGGTCAGGCTGGCGACGTGAGTCACTTGGGGCTGGCCTGCTTCTTTCAACACTTCGCTCAATGGCTGGCTGTGGTCGATCACCAGGTCGGCTCCCAGGTTGCGCACCCAGTCCTGGGTCTGCGCACGGGACGCGGTGCCAATCACCTTCAGCCCGGTGAGCTGGCTGGCCAGTTGCGTCAGGATCGAACCCACGCCGCCCGCAGCGCCGACGATCAACAGGCTCTGGCCCAGGTCGCTTTGGCCTTCCTGGATTTGCAGGCGCTCGAACAACAATTCCCAGGCGGTAATGGCCGTCAGCGGCAGCGCCGCCGCTTCGGCGAAACCGAGGGTCTTGGGCATGTGACCGACGATGCGCTCATCCACCACGTGCAGCTCGCTATTACCGCCGGCCCGGGCAATGGAGCCGGCATGAAACACCTTGTCCCCGGCCTTGAACAGCGTGACCTCGCTGCCCACTGCCTTGACCACGCCGGCCACGTCCCAGCCCAGCACCTTGGCTACGCCGTCTTCAGGCTGGACGTTCTGGCGGACCTTGGTGTCCACCGGGTTGACCGAGATGGCCTTGACCTCCACCAGCAGGTCCCTGGGGCCGGCGACCGGTTCTGGTAGCACGATGTCCTGGAGCGATTGCGGGTCGGTGATGGGCAACGAGTGGTAGTAGGCGATGGCTTTCATGAAGCAGCTCCGTGAGATGAGTTCGATGAAGGTCATGGTTAGCTATTTATCGCCGAGATAAAACCGGCTAAAAGAACAGGCTCTTTCAATAATTCTTTGATAATGGAGTCGTCATGCTTCGCTTCGATGACTTGCAGTTGTTTGTCCGGGCGGCGGACCTGGGCAGTCTTTCGGCTGCGGCCAGGGGCATGGATCTGTCGGCGGCGGTGGCCAGTGCCGCATTGAAACGGATCGAGCAGCACCTCGGCGCGCGGCTGTTGGCCCGTTCCACCCGTAGCTTGCGCCTGACGGCCGAAGGCGAGGGCTTTCTCGAATATGCCCGTGCCGCATTGAGCAGCCTTGACGAAGGCCGGCGGTTGTTGACCAGTGGCCAGGATCAGGTCAGTGGGGTGTTGCAGTTGTCCGCGCCGTCGGACTTGGGACGCAACCTGCTGCTGCCCTGGCTGGACGCGTTCCAGCGCGAGCACCCCGGGCTGACGGTGCGGCTGTTGCTGGGCGATCGCATGGCCGATCTGTTCAAGCAGCCGGTGGACATCGCCTTGCGTTATGGCGAGCCGGAAGATTCGAGCCTGGTCGCCCTGCCCATTGCCGCGGATAACCGCCGGGTGTTGTGCGCATCGCCGGACTATCTGGCTCGCCAGGGTGAACCCCATCAGTTGGAACAACTGGCCCAGCACAACTGCCTGTTGTACATGCTTGGCAGTCGGGTCCATGACCGATGGGGTTTTCATGACGGTAAACGGGAAGTGAGCCTTACCGTCAGTGGCGACCGCTTCAGTGACGACGCCGATGTGGTGCGGCGCTGGGCGGTGGCGGGTGCCGGGATTGCCTACAAATCGTGGCTGGATGTGTCCACCGACGTGCTGGCCGGGCGCTTGAAAATCCTCTTGCCGCACCTGCGATGCGAACGCGCGCCCCTCAATCTGCTGTGTGCCCATCGGGCGCAATTGAGCAAGCCCATCAACCTTTTGCGGGACATGCTCCAGGTCCGCTGCGGTGAGTTGACGGCTCGTTTTCCTCTCTCGACGGGGGCCGGCCATTAGTCGCGGGCAAATAGAGAATTTTCCCTCAGGAACAATCGCCTCCAAAGGTTTCCGGAGGACAGGAAAGCTCGACCGCCCCGCTTATACTAGCGGCCGCCTGCGCCAGAGCAGTAGACGAATGATTCAACAGGGAGTGAATACATGGAACATGCACCTTGCATCAGCCAGATCGCCGCGCTGCTGGCTGACCCCAAGCGCAGCGCAATGATGTGGGCCTTGATGGACGGCACGGCCCGCCAGGCCGAGGAGTTGGCGTTGCTCGCCGGGTTGTCGCCGTCCTCGGCCAACGCGCATCTGGGACGCCTGTCCTCCGGAGGCCTGTTGAAAGTCGAAGCCCGCGGCCGCAAGCGGTTTTTCCGCCTGGCAGCACCTGAAATCGGCGCTGCCGTCGAAGCGCTGGCCAGCGCGACGCTGGTCAGTACGCCGCGGCAGATCCCGGATATCTTCAAGCGCCGAGTCATGCCGACCAAAGCGCCGTCGGCTCCCGCGTCGTTGATGCGGGCCAGGCTTTGCGACGATCACCTGGGGGGCACCCTGGCGGCGGACCTGTATCAGCGCCTGCTGGACGCCGGGTGGATCGAGCAGTTCGAGCCGCGGGTGATCGTCACCCACAAAGGCTCCAATCAGTTGGCCGAACGTGGCCTGTTCATCCAGGCCCTGGCCCATCGCAACGCCCGCATTGCCTGTGCCTGCCCGGACTGGAGCGAGCGTCGTCCACACCTGGGGGGCGCGCTGGGGGCGGCCCTGCTGCAACTGTTCATGCAGTCGGGTTGGCTGAGCTTGCCCAACGATTCGCGAGCCCTGCAGGTGACGATGCTCGGCCAGCAGGAAATCCACCGGTTCGCCCGGCAGGATGCGGTGGAGATGGCAATCTAGGAAACGCTCCTGGCGCGTCGCTCTGGGCTGTCGGCAGGTCGTATTCAGCAATAGCCACCTGCGAGGTTCGCGCACACTCGGTCCGGGGAATTATCGGATTGGGGGAGGCAGCATGGACACTCACGGCTACAGCGCGGCGGAACGATTGGAACGGTTACCCATCAGCGGTTACCACCGGGTCATCTTCATCATCATCGCCCTGGCGTTTTTCTTTGACTCCATGGACCTGGCGATGATGACGTTCCTGTTGGGGTCGATCAAAGCCGAGTTTGGCCTGAGCACCGCCCAGGCCGGTTTGCTCGCCAGCTCGAGTTTCTTCGGCATGGTGGTGGGGGCTTCGCTGTCGGGAATGCTGGCCGATCGTTTCGGGCGCAAGCCGGTGTTCCAGTGGAGCATCGTGTTGTGGGGCATCGCCAGTTACTTGTGCTCCACGGCCCAGGACATCGAGACCTTGACGCTGTTTCGCATCCTGCTGGGCATCGGCATGGGCATGGAGTTTCCGATTGCCCAGTCGATGCTTTCGGAACTGATCCCGGCCAAACGTCGGGGCCGCTACATCGCCTTGATGGACGGCTTCTGGCCGCTGGGTTTCGTGGCGGCGGGGGTGCTGTCGTATTTCCTGCTGCCGGTGGTCGGCTGGCGCGACATCTTTTTGGTGCTGGCGGTGCCGGCAGTGTTTGTCCTGGCGATTCGTTTCTTCATTCCCGAGTCACCGCGCTGGCTGGAACAGGCCGGTCGGGGTGACGAAGCGGACGCGGTGCTCAAGCGAATCGAAGACAAGGTCCGGACCTCGCTGGGGCATCAGAACCTGCCGGAGCCGATCCGTTTGCCAAGGGTTGAGAGTACGCCGGGCAGTTTCTTTTCCGCCTTGGCGCAGATCTGGTCACCGCTGTATCGCCAGCGCACGATGATGATCTGGAGCGTCTGGTTCTTTGCCTTGCTCGGTTTCTACGGCCTGACCTCCTGGCTCAGCGCGTTGTTGCAGCAGTCGGGGTTCGCGGTGACCCAGTCGGTGTATTACACCGTGCTGATTTCCCTGGGCGGGATTCCCGGCTTCTTGATGGCGGCCTGGCTGGTGGAGCGCTGGGGGCGTAAACCGGTGTGCGTCATCACGCTGCTGGGTGGCGGGGCGATGGCATTTCTGTATGGGCAGAGCGCGGTGTTTGGCGGCAACGTCGGCCTGTTGATAGGCACCGGGTTGCTGATGCAGTTTTTCCTGTTCGGCATGTGGGCGGTGCTCTACACCTACACGCCGGAGCTGTACCCCACCTCGGCCCGGGCTACGGGCTCGGGCTTTGCTTCGGCGGTGGGACGCGTCGGTTCGTTGCTCGGCCCGCTGGTAACCGGGCTGATATTCCCCATCACCGGCCAGGGTGGCGTGTTCGCCCTGGGCGCGCTGTGCTTCGCCGTGGCGGCAGGGGTGGTCTGGTTGTTCGGGATGGAGACGCGGGGCAAGACGTTGGAGGAGTTGAGCGAAGCGACCGTCACCGATTAACACCATCTCCCTTGTGGGAGCGAGCTTGCTCGCGATAGCGATCCGACATTCAACATCGATGTTGACTGACACTCCGCCTTCGCGAGCAAGCTCGCTCCCATAGGGATTTCGGTGAGGCTTAAGGTTTTACCAGGCGCGCATCCAGGCTGTTCTGGGCCAGGCGCTTGGCCTGGTCCTGGGTCATGCCCAGATGGGTATACAGCGCGTGGAAGTTCTCGGTGACGTAGCCGCCGAAGTACGCCGGGTCATCGGAGTTCACCGTCACTTTCACGCCGCGCTCGAGCATGTCGAGGATGTTGTGCTGCGACATGTCGTCGAACACGCACAGCTTGGTGTTGGACAACGGGCACACGGTCAACGGAATCTGCTCGTCGATGATCCGCTGCATCAGGCGCTCATCTTCAATGGCTCGCACACCATGGTCGATGCGCTGGATCTTCAGCAGGTCCAGGGCTTCCCAGATGTACTCGGGCGGGCCTTCTTCGCCGGCGTGGGCGACGGTCAGGAAGCCTTCGTTGCGCGCACGGTCGAATACGCGCTGGAACTTGCTCGGTGGATGGCCCATTTCCGAACTGTCCAGTCCCACGGCCACGAAGGCCTCGCGGAACGGCAGCGCCTGGTCGAGGGTTTTCTCGGCTTGTTCTTCGCTCAGGTGGCGCAGGAAACTCAGGATCAGGCCGCTGGTGATGCCCAGTTGCTGCTCACCGTCCTTGAGGGCGGCGGCGATGCCGTTGAGTACCACTTCGAACGGGATGCCACGGTCGGTGTGGGTCTGCGGGTCGAAGAACGGTTCGGTATGGATCACGTTCTGCGCCTTGCAACGCAACAGGTAGGCCCAGGTCAGGTCGTAGAAATCCTGGGAGGTGCGCAGCACATCGGCGCCCTGGTAATACAGGTCGAGGAATTCCTGCAGGTTGTTGAAGGCATAGGCCTTGCGCAGGGTCTCGACGTCGCTCCACGGCAGGGCAATTTTGTTGCGTTCGGCCAGGGCGAACAGCAGCTCGGGCTCCAGCGAGCCTTCCAGGTGCAGGTGCAGTTCAGCCTTGGGCAGGGCGTTCAGCCAGTCGTACATGGTCTTTTCTCATCAGCGAATCGATGGCGGGCATTCTACAGGCGCTGGCCGCCTTGTCGGGTAAAACCTGACCGGCTGATCCACTACACGGCGAGCGACTCACGCCGGTAAGCATAGGTGTCGGCGAAGCGCGACAGCAGGAATTCGGCGCAGGTAGTCGTTGGGTACTTTGGCGGGTGGGCGTCATCCTGGCAACCGGGCAGGCATTGGATCAGCGTGTCGGGGTGCGGCTCGGCAAAGAACGGCATCGAGTACCGGTCCACTCCCAGCGGGCTGATCACCCGATGCGGCGTGGACAGGTAACGGTCGTTGCTCCAGCGCGCCATCATGTCACCGAGGTTGACCACGAAGGTGCCGTCGATGGGCGGCGCGTCGACCCACTGGCCGTCGACGTTGCGCACTTGCAGGCCGCCGGCGGCGTCCTGATAGAGCAGGGTGATGCAACCATAATCGGTATGGGCGCCAGCACCTTGCTGCTCGGCGCTACTGGCGGTGTCGCGGGGCGGGTAGTGGATCAGGCGCAGTACGCTGACCGGCTCGTTGAAGCGCGTGTCGAAAAAGTCCCGTTCGATACCCAGGGCAAGGGTCATGGCCCGCAGCAGGGTTTGCGCAAGCGCTTGCATGTCTCGGTAATGCTGCTCCATCAAGCTTTCCCAGCCAATCAGGTCCGGGTGGCGGTTGGGGCCACGCAGGGGTTTTTCCGCCAGCACGTCGGGGTGATCGGCCGGCAAGTGCAGGCCCATGTCGAAGGTTTCTTTCAGGTCGCTGGGCTTGGTCGGGTCCAATTGTTCGGTGGCGACGGCGCCATAGCCGCGGTGATGGCGGGTCTGGGTGATGTCGATCTTGAGTTTTTCTTCGACGGGCAGGGCGAAGAAGCGGTGGGCGCTGTCCAGCACCTCGGCGATGCGCGCCGGGCTGATGGGATGACCCTTGATGTAGAAAAAGCCCCATTGACGGCAGGCGCGGTCGATCTGCTTGGCGACGGTTTGCCAGGCGCCGGGGTCATCGCCGTAGAGTGGGCTGATGTCGATGATGGGAAGGCTGTTCATACTGCTTTCCTGACTTGAGATAGGAACCCCATGTGGGAGCGAGCTTGCTCGCGATCGCGGTGGGTCAGCCAATATAGATATTGAAGGTCAGTCCGCAATCGCGAGCAAGCTCGCTCCCACAGGGGTTTGGGTTGGTCTTGGGTTATTTGGGAATCTCAGCCTTCATGCCTTCGACGTAATAATTCATCGACGCCAGTTCCGCGTTGGTGGCGCTCACGCCCGCCGGGATTTTCTCGACGCCGGCCTGGTCCTTGATCGGGCCGGTGAACGGGTGGAAGGCGCCGCTCTCGATGTCGGCGATGATCTGCTCGGCTTCGCTCTTGACCGCTGCCGGCACCAGGTCGCTGATCGGCAGTTTCACCGTGCCTTCCTTCAGGCCGCCCCAGTAGTCCTGGGATTTCCAGCTGTGGTCGAGCACGCTTTGGGTCGCCTGGATGTAATGCGGGCCCCAGTCGTTGACTATGGACGTCAGCACCGCCTTGGGACCGAAGTGGGCCATGTCCGAAGCGTAGCCCACCGCATAGACGCCGCGTCGCTCGGCGGCCTGGATCGGCGCCGGGCTGTCGGTGTGCTGGAACACCACGTCCACGCCCTGGTCGATCAGCGCGTTGGCGGCGTCGGCTTCCTTGCCCGGGTCGAACCAAGAGTTGACCCATACCACTTTGATCTCGCTGCCGGGGTTGTACTTGTTCAGGGCCAATTGGATGGCGTTGATGTCGCGGATGACTTCCGGGATCGGGAAGGAGGCGACGTAGCCGATCTTCTTGGTCTTGGTCATCTTGGCCGCGAGGAAACCACCGACGTAGCGACCTTCGTAGGTGCGAGCCAGGTACGTGCCCAGGTTCTTGTCCTGCTTGTAGCCGGTGGCGTGTTCGAAGATCACCTTGGGAAATTGCTTGGCGACCTTGAGCGTCGGGTTCATGTAGCCGAAGGAGGTGGTGAAGATCAGGTCGTACTTGTCCTTGGCCATGTTGCGGATCACCCGCTCGGCGTCGGCACCCTCCGGCACGTTTTCCACGTAGTTGGTGGTGATCTGCTCACCGAATTTCGCCGCCAGCTCCTTGCGCCCTTGCTCATGCTGATAGGTCCAGCCGTGGTCGCCGATCGGGCCGATGTAGACGAAGCCGACCTTCAGCGGGTCGGCGGCACTGGCATTCAGGCCGGCGCCCAGGCCGACGGCGGCGACGACGGCGCAAAGCAACTTCTTCAAGGGGCGTTTGTGCATGAACTCGAACTCCATTTTGTTGTGAGGTTGGCTGTGCAGCACCAATGCAAAATGCTGACCAACAAGACAACAAAATCTGCGACACCTTGATGCCGTCATCGCGGGCAAGCCTTGCTCCCACAAGTGCAAGGCCAAACAATGTGGAATAAGGCCTTGCCCCAGCAGATGGGTAGCCCAACCTCATGGGAGGGCAAGCTCGCTTCACAAGTGCGACGCAATATCTGTGGGAGCAAGGCTTGCCCGCGATGAGGCTCATGAGAACAATAAAGGTGCACCCTGCCTGCAGACGCCATCCCCTGGTGCATCACACCGAACGAAACGTTCACCGCCTCCTATAGTCAGTAACTCATGACCCCGCCCACGGTGACAGGCCCGCGATGCTCACTTTGCTCAAGCAAGAAAAACTGCTGTTGCTGGCGCTGATCGCCGCGTGTATCGCCTATCCGCTGGAGCACTGGCTGCTGGGCAGCGGGCAAGTGGTGGCGTTGGCTGGCGGCCTGGTCCTGATCGGTTTCATCGTCGCGGCGTCCATGCGCGTGGCCCATCACGCCGAACTGCTGGCGGAAAAGGTCGGTGATCCTTACGGCACCATGATTCTGACGCTGTCGGCGGTACTGGTGGAGGTGGTGATCCTGGCGATCATGATGAGCAACGAGGCTTCGTCGACGTTGGTGCGGGACACGATCTACTCGGCGGTGATGCTCGACATCAACGGCATCCTCGGGCTCGCGGCGCTGATGGGCGGGATCAAGCATGGCGAGCAGGCTTACAACGACGATTCGGCGCGCACTTACAGCGTGATGATTCTCACCGCCATGGGGGTATCGATGGTGGTGCCGGAGTTCATTCCCCGCGAGAGCTGGAAAATGTATTCGGCCTTTACCATCGGCGCGATGATCGTGCTGTACACCTTGTTCCTGCGCATGCAGGTCGGGCCTCACAGTTACTTCTTCAGCTACAGCTATCCAGAAAAACGCCGCAAGAAAGAGCCGGTGGAAAACGAGCCGGAACCCATCAGCCTGACGCTTTCCATCGGCGCGTTGGTGTTTGGCGTGGTGGTGATCGGCGCCCTGGCCGAAGTCATGTCCAAGGCCCTCGACCTGGGGTTGGAAGGCTCGGGTGCGCCGCCGGTGGTCACGGCGATCCTGGTGGCCGCCATCTCCGCCGCACCGGAAATCCTCACCGCCCTGCGCGCGGCCCTCGCCAATCGCATGCAGTCGGTGGTGAACATCGCGCTGGGCGCTTCGCTGTCCACCGTGATCCTGACCGTGCCGGTGATGGAGGCCATGGCCCTCTACACCGGCCAGCCGTTCCAGATGGCAATGACCCCGGTGCAGACGGTGATGATCTTCATCACCCTGATCGTCAGCGCGATCAACCTCAACGACGGCGAAACCAATGCCATCGAAGGCATGACCCATTTTGTGTTGTTTGCGACGTTCATCATGTTGTCCCTGCTGGGCCTCTAAGCTCAACACCGTCCCCCTGTGGGAGCGAGCTTGCTCGCGATAGCACCAGATCAATCAACATCGATGTTGAATGTCAGGCCGCTATCGCGAGCAAGCTCGCTCCCACAGGGGATTTGGGTTGAGTCAGGTGCCTGCGATCAGTTCCCGCGCCGCCTGGCTGTGGTCAGCAATCAAGCCCTTCAAGTCCAACCCCTCGACCTGCCCGTCGATGACCCGCCATTGCCCACCGATCATCACCCGATCCGCCCGATCCGCGCCGCACAGCAGCAGTGCGGAAATCGGATCGTGGCTGCCGGAGAAACGCAGCTCATCGAGCTTGAATAGCGCCAGGTCGGCCTGCTTGCCCACCGCCAATTCACCGATATCACTGCGCCCGAGCAGTTGCGCCGAGCCCCGGGTCGCCCAGCCCAGCACGCGCTCCGGCGTGATCGCTTGCGCGCCGTAGCGCAGGCGCTGGATGTACAGCGCCTGGCGGGTTTCGAGGATCATGTTCGAGGCATCGTTGGATGCCGAACCGTCTACCCCCAGGCCCACGGGAGCGCCGGCGGCGGTCAGGTCCAGGGTCGGGCAAATGCCCGAGGCCAGGCGCATGTTCGAACTCGGGCAGTGACAGATACCGGTGCCGGCGGCGCCGAGACGGGCGATTTCATCCGGGTTGAAATGAATGCCGTGGGCCAGCCAGGTACGCGGGCCAAGCCAGCCGACGCTGTCCAGGTAATCCACGGTGCGCAGGCCGAAGCGTTGCAGGCAAAACGCTTCTTCATCGAGGGTTTCGGCCAGGTGCGTGTGCAGGCGTACGTCGAGTTTTTCCGCCAGCTCGGCGCTGGCGCTCATGATCTGCGGCGTGACCGAAAACGGTGAGCAGGGCGCCAGGGCAATCTGGATCTGCGCGCCGTCGCCGCGCTCGTGGTACTCGGCGATCAAGCGCTGGCTGTCGTCGAGAATCACTTGGCCCTGCTGCACGGTCTGCTGCGGCGGCAAGCCACCGTCGGCCTCGCCCAGGCTCATGGAACCGCGGGTCAGCATCGCGCGCATGCCCAGTTCACGAACACTCTGCACTTGCACGTCGATGGCATTTTCCAGGCCTTCGGGAAACAGGTAATGGTGGTCGGCCGCGGTGGTGCAGCCCGACAGCAGCAACTCGGCCAAGGCCACTTTGCTGGCCAGGGCAAGTTTTTCCGGGGTCAGCCGCGCCCACACAGGGTAGAGGGTCGTCAGCCAGGGAAACAACGGCTGGTTCACCACTGGCGCCCAGGCACGGGTCAGGGTCTGGTAGAAATGATGGTGGGTATTGATCAACCCCGGCAGGATCACATGCTCGCGCGCATCGAAGATGTCGTCACAGGGCTGGGCGGGTTGCTGGCCGGCGCTTAGCAGTTCGACGATCACACCGTCCTGCAGGACGAGGCCGCCACGGGCATCGAGGTCGTTGGCCGTGAAAATGGCGAAGGGATTTTTTAACCAGGTACGGGTCGCAGGCATGGTGGCCGGCTCCTCTGAAAGTGGGTTCAGGTTAGCCAGCTCAGTGATGCCCTGTCTGCTGATCCAGGGTCGCCGTGGGGGGCGAGGGTCGGAGTTTACTCAGGTTGCCGGACACATTTCCAGTGCCCAACTCAGGTTCCTATTAGGAGAGGGCTTGGTGGGAGTGAGCTTGCTCGCGATGGCAGTCTCACATCCAACATCGATGTCGACTGACCTGCCGCCATCGCGAGCAAGCTCGCTCCCACAGGGGATTAGCGGAGTTACCAAGGGATTGTTTCGCCCCGGTAGTTGACGAAATGATGCCCACCCTTGCCGGAAAAGGCATCGACCTGGTCGATCAGCCCGCGAGTGCTGGTCTCGACATCGATGTCCGCTCCTTCGCCGCCCATGTCGGTCTTCACCCAGCCCGGGTGCAGCGACAGCACGGTCAGTGACTGCTCGCCCAGTTGGCTGACAAAGCTATTGGTCATGGAGTTGAGCGCCGCCTTGCTGGCCTTGTACAGCGCCAGTTCCGGCGCGTCGGGCATGGTCACGCTGCCCAGCACCGAACTCATGAAGGCGAGCACGCCGCTGCCGTCGCGGATCTGGCCAACGAAGCGTTGGGCCAGGTTGATCGGCGCCACCGCGTTGGTGAAGAACAACTGGCCGACTTCGGCCAGCGTCGCACCGCCCGGGCTCTGGTTGTCCGGGCCCTTGACGCCGGCATTGACGAACAACAGATCGAAGGTCTCGCCCTTGAGCTGTTGGCTCAGGGCGATGACCGCTTGCTGGTCGTCCATGTCGAGTTTTTCGATCCGCACCGGGCCCAGCGCCTTCAAAGCCTCTGCGTTCTGCGGGTTGCGCACGGTGGCGGTCACGTTCCAGCCATCGCTGAGCAGCGTCTTCACCAGACCGAGGCCCAGGCCCCGGGAGGCGCCGATGATCAATGCGTTTCTTGCCGAATTCATGAGAGGCATCCTTGAAAGAAAAAGGTCATGGATTTAATGGACAGCGTTGTCCGAGCCGTTGTTTCAGCTCGTGACGCAACGCGTCGAGTTCGGTGATACGGGTTTCGATCAGGTTCAGTTTGTCTTGCAGCAATTGCGTCACGGCGCAGTCCGGGTCGGGGGCGTTCCACAGGGCGGCGACGCTGGCGCCGATCTCGCCCAGGGTAAAGCCCAGGCGCTGGGCTGTCTTGATATAGAGCACCAGTTGGACCACGTCGGCGGGGTAGTCGCGATAGCCGTTGGCGCTGCGCGTCGCCGCGATCAGGCCCCGCTGCTCGTAGAAGCGCAGTGTGTCTCGACTGACGGCGCAGGCCTGGGCTAATTCACCGATGCGCATTGTGGAACTCCAGAGGACTTGACCTTGGAGCATACCCCAGGCTTTAGCCTTTTCGCTCCCCAATTATCTGGAGCAAAGTGTATGTGGACTTCGATGCAATACCGCCGGGTGGTGCTTGGCAGCGCCTGGTACGACCTGATCGTGTCGGCCGCGCTGGTCACGCCGTGGAGCTTTGCGGCACTGCATGGCGTGTTGGTGAGCATGACTCAGCTATTTGACCTGCCTGGGGACCTGCCGCCATTTGCGCCGGCGCATGTGTTGATGGTGAATTTGATGGGCTCGATTGTCTGCGTGTGGGCGGTGCTGCGGATTCGGGATCCGCAGGCGCTGTACGGGCGTTATGACGCGACGGGGCGGTTTCTGTTTTCGGCCTGGATGCTGTATGCGCTGCTTCATGGGGCCAGTGCGGTGTTGTGGGTTTTCCTGTTTTTCGAGGTGGTGTGGGGCTTGGTTCAGGTGTTGCCTGTTCGGGACTCATCGCGAGCAAGCTCGCTCCCACAGGGGGCCTGAGTCGAGCCTGCCGGCCGTGTGTGGGAGCGAGCTTGCTCGCGATAGAGGCGCCGCGGTCTATCTCAGTGCCCCGCCTGCCAAGGCTGCCCCAGGGACACCGGCGCATACAGCCGGGTGCGCACGGCGTCCCGGGACAACAGCACCAGCACCACAATGGTCGCGGCATACGGCAGCATCGCCAGCAGACTCGATGGAATCGCCAGGCCCAGCCCCTGGGCCACCAGGTGCAGGATGCTGGCGAGGCCGAACAGGTAGGCGCCCAGCAGCAGGCGCCACACCCGCCAACTGGCGAACACCACCAGCGCCAGGGCGATCCAGCCGCGTCCGGCGCTCATGTTCTCGGCCCACATCGGCGTGTAGGCCAGCGACAGATAGGCGCCGGCCAACCCGGCCATGGCGCCGCCAAACAGTACCGCCAGGGTCCTCACCCGCAACACCGGCAGGCCCATGGCACTGGCGGCATCGGGATTTTCCCCGACGGCCTGGATGATCAACCCGACGCGGCTTTTCACTATCATCCACGCCACCAGGGTAAACAGGGCGAAGGACAGGTAAACCAGCAGATCCTGGGCAAACAGCATCCGCCCGATCAGTGGAATGTCACTCAAGTAAGGAATCGCCAGCGGCTCGAATCCCGCCAGCGGTTTGCCGACCCAGGCCGCTCCGACAAAGCTCGACAGGCCCACACCGAAAATCGTCAGCGCCAGCCCGGTGGCCACCTGATTGGCGTTGAATACCAGCGCCACCAGCGCGAACAACGCCGACAACAGCATGCCGGCAGCCATCGCCAGCAGCACGCCGAGCCACAGGTTGCCGCTGTTGAATGCGACGATAAAACCGATCACCGCACCGAACAGCATCATGCCTTCCTGGCCCAGGTTGAGGACGCCGCTTTTTTCGCAGACCAATTCACCCAGGGCCACCAGCAGCAACGGCGTACCGCAGCGGACCATGGCGTAGAAAATATTGCTCAACAGGTCGATATCCATCACAGCGCTCCTGCCTGTACGGCGGTGGTTCGGGTGCGGCGGGCCCAGCGCAGGTTGAGGCGTGGCCGGTACAGAATCAGCACGTCGCAGGCCAACAGGAAAAACAGCATCATTCCCTGGAACAGTTGGGTGATTGCCTGGGGAAGGTTCAGCGACATCTGCGCGCTCTCGCCGCCGATGTACAGCAGGGCCATCAACAGGCTGGCAAACAGAATGCCAATGGGATTGAGCCGCCCCAGGAAGGCCACGGTAATTGCCGCATAGCCGTAGCCCGGCGACACCTGCGGCACCAGTTGACCGATCGGCCCGGTCACTTCGCAGACGCCGGCCAGCCCGGCCAGTGCCCCGCTGATCAACAACGCCAGCCACACCAACGGTTTCTGGCGAAAACCGGCGAAACCGGCGGCGCGGGCATCGAGGCCCAGTACCTTGATCTGAAAGCCAACGAAGCTTTTCTGCAGCAAAACCCACACCGCCACCAGTGCCAGCAGGGCGAAATACAGCCCGGCGTGGACCCGGCCGTCCTCCAGCAGCAACGGCAGGCGACTGGCCTCGCCGAACATCGCCGACTCGGGGAAGTTGAAACCCGCCGGGTCTTTCAACGGTCCGTGAACGCAAAACAGCAACAGGTTCAGGGCGATGTAATTGAGCATGATGCTGGTGAGGATTTCATTGGCATTGAAGCGCGTGCGCAGCCACGCCGTGAGCCCGGCCCAGGCGGCACCGGCCAGGGTGCCGGTCAGCAGGATCAGCACCAGTGCCCAGCGGCTTTGCATGTCGATGATATTCACCGCCAAGGCGCTGCCGGCCAGGGCGCCGAGCAGCAGTTGGCCTTCAGCACCGATGTTCCAGATTCGCGCCTGATAGGCCACGGCCAGGCCGAGGGCACACAGCAGGATCGGCAGGGTCTTGACCAGCCACTCGGACACGCCGTACAGATCGCTGATCGGGGCGATCAACAGGGTGTACAGCGTTTGCAGCGGATCGTGCCCCAGGGCGATGAACAGCAGCGAGCCACAGGCCAGGGTCAACACGGCGGCCAGTAGCGGCGAGCACCAGAGCATCAGGCGCGATTGCTGGCCGCGAGGTTCGAGAGAAAGCAGCATGTAGAACTCCGTTTAGACCGGTGCGGGGGCAGGGGATTGAGGGGCGTCGAACTGGCCGGCCATCCAGCCGCCGACGTCACTGAGCCGGGTCTCGACGGTGGGCCTCAAGGCCGACAGACGCCCGCCGCACAAGGCGCCGAGGCGGTCGCTGATCTGGAACAGTTCGTCGAGGTCTTCGGAGATCACCAGAATCGCCGCGCCTGCATCGCGCAGGGTAATCAGGGCGCGATGGATGGTCGCGGCCGCGCCGACGTCCACGCCCCAGGTCGGGTGAGCGGCCACCAGCAGCTTCGGCTGTTGCAGGATTTCCCGGCCGAGAATGAATTTCTGCAGGTTGCCTCCCGAGAGGCTGCGCGCCGGGGTTCTGGTGTCGGGTGTCTTCACGCCAAAGCGGCGGATGATCTCTTCGGCCAAGTGTTCGACCTTGCTGCGGCGAATCAGTCCGTGGCTGACCAGGCCCTGTTGGAACGCACTGAGCAAGGCGTTATCCGCCAGGCTCAATTGCGGCACGGCGCCGTGGCCCAGGCGCTCGGCGGGGACAAAGGCCAGCCCGAGCCGGCGACGGGCGTCGGGGCGCAGATGAGCCACGGGTTGCCCGTCGAATCGGATCGTTTCGCCTTGCAGGCGGGCAAGCGGAGTTTCTCCGCTGAGCAACGCCAGCCATTCATCCTGACCGTTGCCCGCCACCCCGGCGATGCCGACGATTTCGCCGCTGCGCACCTCCAGGTCAATCTCCCGCAACGAGCAGCCGAACGGGTCCGGGTTGTGCCAGGACAGCTTGTTGATTTGCAGGAAGGCTTTGTCTGCGTTGACCTTGGGGTAGTCCGTGATCAGTCCGGCCGCTTCGCCAACCATCAGTTGCGCCAACTCCCGGTCCGAGCAGTGCGCCGGCGTGCAATGCCCCGACACCCGCCCGCCGCGCAGCACCGTGGCGCTGTGGCACAACGCTCGCACTTCCCCGAGCTTGTGGCTGATAAACAGGATGCTGCAACCCTCGCTCGCCAGGCGGCGCAGGGTCACGAACAGTTCTTCGGCTTCAACGGGCGTGAGCACCGAGGTCGGCTCGTCGAGAATCAGCAGGCGAATGTCTTGCATCAGGCAGCGAATGATCTCCACCCGTTGCCGCTCGCCAATCGACAGGCTGTGGACCAGCCGCTGCGGCTCCAGCGCCATGCCGTAGCGCCGGGAAACCTCGCGGATCCGGGGTTCCAGCTGCGCCGGCGTACCGGCTGCCGCGCCCATTGCCAGGGCAATGTTCTGCGCAACGGTGAGGGTTTCGAACAGCGAGAAATGCTGGAATACCATGCCGATTCCCAGGCCGCGGGCCTGGGCCGGGTTGCGCAGGTTGACGCGCTGGCCTTGCCAGATCACCTCGCCCGAATCGGCAGGGGTGACGCCGTAGATAATCTTCATCAGGGTGCTTTTACCCGCACCGTTTTCCCCGAGCAGGGCGTGGATCTCCCCGGGTTGGATGCTCAGGTCGATGGCGTCGTTGGCCAGGCAACCGGGGTAGCGTTTGCTGATGTTGCGCAATTGCAGGCGCGCGATGGAATCGGGGTTGGACATGACAGGCTCGGGCCGATGGACAGGAATACCTGTGGATAAAGCAATTTCCTGGCCATCAGGTCAGGAAATTGCCTCGACCCGCGTCGCCAAGGCTTTCTGCACGTGGGCTGGGCATCTGCCGCAGGAAAATTCTGCACCGGCTTGGAGCGCGCAGGTTTTGCGCAGGCATCGGTTTGCCCTGAAATGGGTGGTTAAAAATTGAGCAAGCGGCTGCGAGCCATGCCCTTCTTGGGGTGGCAGGAGCCATGAACGGGTTATCCACAGGTTGCTCCACAGTTATTGTGTGCAAGCGGGAAACTCGGGCATAAGCACTGCGGGGCTTTCTTCTAAAGGTGATAAACCGCCGCAAGCGTTTGTTTAGTGGATGGATTTGTCTGTTCGGCGGGACTTTGGCTGAAAAATGAGCAACCCTCTGAAACCCGCATGACAGAAGGGTTACAGAGGGATGTGCTCAGGTTATCCACAGTCGGGTACACAGTGGATGTGGGCAAGTTGAACGATTGCGAGGCGCCCTGAAAGGTCGCAGGTTGATCTCAACGTGCCAGCAGAATCCGGCCACGGCTCAGGTCCGCCAGGTGCGTTTGCAAGGTTTCGATCTGCGCTTCGCCCACGGCCAGTTGAAGATCGACGCCATTGGCCGTAAAGCGCTCTTCATTGACCAACCCGGCGCATTCGGCGACGCGCAGTTTCACCAGGGCCAGTTCGGCGAACCCGCAGGAACAGCGCAGCGCCACGCGACTGATCAATTCGATTTTCTCGGCGTTTTGCAGGCATTTGTTCGCGCCGCCGCCATAAGCCCGGGCCAGCCCGCCCGTGCCCAGTTGAATCCCGCCGTACCAGCGAATCACCAGCACCGCGACCTGATCGCAGGCTTGTGCTTCGATCGCGGCCAGGATTGGCCGCCCGGCGGTGCCTCCCGGTTCGCCATCGTCGTTGCTGCGGTATTGGTCGCCGAGTTTCCAGGCCCAGCAATTGTGCGAGGCATTCAGGTCGCTGTGCTGGTCGATAAAGGCCTGGGCGTCGGCGGGGCTGGTGATGGGCGCGGCGAACGTGATGAAGCGGCTTTTGCGAATTTCTTCGCGGTGTTCGCAAAAGCCGGCAAGGGTAAAGGGCATGGCGATCTTAGAGGGCAGGTGTCAGGCCGCAGCCTTTGAGAATGATGCGGATCAGGTTGTCGCCAGCCTCGACCATGTCCTGCTTGGTCAACTTGCTGCGCCCGGTCACGCGACAGATCTGGGTGGCGAAGTCGGCGTAATGCTGGGTGCTGCCCCATAACAGGAAAATGAGGTGAACCGGGTCGATCGGGTCCATCTTGCCGGCATCGATCCAGGCCTGGAATACGGCCGCCCGACCATTGAACCAGGCGCGATAATCCTGGTTGAAATACTCGCTCAGGCATTCGCCACCGCTGATCACTTCCATGGCAAACAATCGCGATGCCTGGGGTTGGCGACGAGAGAACTCCATCTTGGCGCGGATATAGCGGGTCAGGGCTTCGGCCGGATCATCCTCGGCTGTGAGGGTATTGAAGGTGCTGTCCCACAATTCGATGATGTTGCTCAGCACCGCCACGTACAAGCCGAGTTTATTGGTGAAGTAATAATGCAGATTTGCCTTGGGCAGCCCGGCCTTCAGGGCGATGGCATTCATGCTGGTGCCTTTGAACCCGTGACGGGCGAATTCATCTTCGGCAGCCTTGAGAATCGTCTCTTCGTTCTTTTGACGAATGCGACTGGTGGGCTTGCCACCGTGGGCAGGGACTTCAAAGGTCATGGGCGTTTCCGGGCTGGGTCTGTGGGCAAGCAAGTGCGTTGATAGCGCACCGGCATCGATCCGACAAGTGCCATCACACTAAAAGCCTGACTAAACACCTGTGGGAGCGAGCTTGCTCGCGATAGCAGTGGAACCGTCACATCTTTATTGACTGAATATCCGCTATCGCGAGCAAAAGGGTTAACGGGTGGCCGCCAGGCTTTCGAGAAAACTCTCCAGCACCAGGTGAGGCCGACGCCCCTTGCGCGTGACCGACGCCAGGCTCAGGTCATAGAAACGTGCGGAGGGCTTCAGGGCCCGCAGCCGACCTTGCTGGACCCAGAGGCTGGCGTAGTGATCGGGCAGGTAACCGATGTAGCGTCCGGTGAGGATCAGGAACGCCATGCCTTCGCGGTCCGATGCGCTCGCGGTGCAATTGAGCGCCTGGTAATGGGCCTGTATTTCGGCAGGCAGGCGGAAGGTTGGCGCGATGGCGTCCTGGCTGTTGAGGCGAGCGTCCTCAAGTTGCTGGTCATCGACATAAAACAGTGGATGCCCGACCGCGCAGTACAGCAGTGATCGTTCACTGTACAGCGGTTGATATTCCAGCCCGGACAGGGCACTGGCCTGGGGAACTACGCCGACGTGCAGGCGCCCGTCGAGCACGCCTTGCTCGACTTCGTTGGGGGCGATCATGCGGATCTGGATCTGCACGTCGGGCCCGCGTTCTTTCAATTGCGCCAAGGCGTGGGTGATGCGCATGTGGGGCAGGGTGACCAGGTTGTCGGTCAGGCCGATGGTCAATTCACCGCGCAAATGCTGGTGCAGGCCGTTGACCTCGGTGCGAAAGCTTTCCAGTGCGCTCAATAGCTGCAACGCCGATTGATACACCTCGCGACCTTCCTCGGTCAGGGAAAAGCCCGCGCGCCCACGCTGGCACAGGCGCAGGCCGAGGCGTTGCTCTAGATCGCTCATCTGCTGGCTGATGGCCGAGCGGCCGATGCCAAGCACGGTTTCAGCGGCGGAAAATCCACCACATTCCACTACGCTGCGGAAAATGCGCAGCAGGCGAATATCAAAGTCGCTGACCTGGGCCAGTGGATCGGGACGACGAGCGCTCATAGTTTAGTGATCCACAGACTGAAGGTTACAAAAGTTGGATTTCACCGACTTTATCGCCGTGGCAACTTAGCTGCAAGAACGCTTTCGATTCCCTGTCGCTTATGACCTGCGAGGTTTTGTCGATGAACATGCCCGAACACGCTGCCGGTTCCCTGGCCAGCCAGCTCAAGCTGGATGCCCACTGGATGCCTTACACCGCCAACCGCAATTTCCAGCGCGATCCGCGCCTGATCGTCGCTGCCGAAGGCAGTTGGCTGGTGGATGACAAGGGGCGCAAGGTGTACGACTCGCTGTCGGGCCTGTGGACATGTGGCGCCGGGCACACCCGCAAGGAAATCCAGGAAGCGGTCGCCAAGCAACTGGGCACCCTCGATTACTCACCGGGGTTCCAGTACGGCCATCCGCTGTCGTTCCAACTGGCGGAAAAAATCACCAGTCTGACCCCGGGCAATCTCAATCATGTGTTCTTTACCGACTCCGGCTCCGAGTGCGCCGATACCGCGGTGAAGATGGTCCGCGCCTACTGGCGTCTCAAGGGCCAGGCGACCAAGACCAAGATGATTGGTCGTGCCCGTGGCTATCACGGCGTGAACATCGCCGGCACCAGCCTCGGCGGTGTCAACGGCAACCGCAAGCTGTTCGGCCAAGCCATGATGGACGTCGACCACTTGCCTCACACCTTGCTGGCCAGCAATGCCTATTCCCGTGGCATGCCGAAAGAGGGTGGCATCGCCTTGGCCGATGAGCTGCTGAAGTTGATCGAGCTGCACGATGCTTCCAACATCGCTGCGGTATTCGTCGAACCGATGGCGGGGTCGGCTGGCGTGCTGGTGCCGCCAGAGGGTTACCTCAAGCGCCTGCGGGAAATCTGCGACCAGCACAGCATTCTCCTGGTGTTCGACGAAGTGATCACCGGTTTCGGCCGCACCGGTTCGATGTTCGGTGCCGACAGCTTTGGCGTGACGCCGGACCTGATGTGCATCGCCAAACAAGTCACCAATGGCGCGATCCCCATGGGTGCGGTGATTGCCAGCTCCGAGATCTACCAGACGTTCATGAACCAGCCGACGCCCGAGTACGCGGTGGAGTTTCCCCACGGCTACACCTACTCGGCGCACCCGGTAGCCTGCGCGGCTGGCCTGGCTGCGCTGGACCTGCTGCAGAAGGAAAACCTGGTACAGAGCGTGGCCGAGATCGCCCCGCATTTCGAGAATGCACTGCACGGCTTGAAGGGCGCGAAAAACGTCATCGACATTCGCAACTATGGCCTGGCCGGCGCGATCCAGATCGCCGGGCGCGACGGCGACGCAATCGTGCGTCCGTTCGAGGCCGGCATGGCGTTGTGGAAAGCCGGGTTCTATGTGCGGTTTGGCGGCGACACCCTGCAGTTCGGTCCAACGTTCAACAGCAAGCCGCAGGATCTGGATCGCCTGTTCGATGCGGTCGGTGAAGTGCTGAACAAGCTCGACTGATACGTCCTTCTATATAGCTTTCGATAACGGGCGTCCGGTCACGGGCGCCTGTGGATAAATTCTGGAGTCCCCATGAGCCTAATCCCGCATTTGATCAATGGCGAACTGCTGAGCGACAGCGCTCGCACCGCCGATGTGTTCAACCCATCTACTGGCCAGGCCATCCATAAAGTGCCGTTGGCTGATCGCGCAACCATCCAGCAGGCCATCGACGCCGCGAAGGCGGCTTTCCCGGCCTGGCGTAATACACCGGCGGCCAAGCGCGCGCAGGTGATGTTTCGTTTCAAGCAATTGCTGGAGCAGAACGAATCGCGCATCGCGCAGTTGATCAGTGAAGAACACGGCAAGACGTTGGAAGACGCGGCCGGTGAGCTCAAGCGCGGCATCGAAAACGTCGAGTTTGCCTGCGCGGCACCAGAAATTCTGAAAGGCGAATACAGCCGTAACGTAGGACCGAACATCGACGCATGGTCAGACTTCCAGCCTCTGGGTGTGGTGGCCGGTATCACACCGTTCAACTTTCCGGCGATGGTGCCGTTGTGGATGTATCCGTTGGCGATCGTCTGCGGTAACTGCTTCATCCTCAAGCCGTCCGAGCGTGACCCGAGTTCGACGCTGCTGATCGCACAGCTGTTGTTGGAAGCCGGTTTGCCCAAGGGCGTATTGAGCGTGGTGCACGGCGACAAGGCTGCGGTGGACGCGCTGATCGAGGCGCCGGAAGTGAAGGCGCTGAGTTTTGTCGGTTCGACGCCGATTGCCGAATACATCTATGCCGAGGGCACTCGGCGTGGCAAACGCGTCCAGGCACTGGGTGGGGCGAAGAACCATGCGGTGCTGATGCCGGACGCGGACCTGGACAATGCCGTCAGCGCACTGATGGGTGCGGCGTACGGTTCGTGCGGTGAACGCTGCATGGCGATTTCGGTAGCGGTGTGTGTCGGCGACCAGGTGGCGGATGCGCTGGTGGCCAAGCTGGTGCCGCAGATCAAGGCGCTGAAGATTGGCGCAGGTACGTCCTGTGGGCTGGACATGGGGCCGTTGGTGACGGGGCAGCATCGCGACAAGGTCAGCGGCTATATAGAAGACGGTGTGGCGGCGGGTGCTTCGCTGGTGGTCGATGGCCGTGGCTTGAGTGTGACCGGGCATGAGGAAGGTTTCTTCCTGGGTGGCTGCCTGTTTGATCGCGTGACACCTGAGATGCGCATCTATAAGGAAGAGATCTTCGGGCCGGTGCTGTGCATCGTCCGGGTCAATAGCCTGGAAGAGGCGATGCAGTTGATCAACGATCACGAGTATGGCAACGGCACCTGCATCTTCACTCGTGATGGCGAGGCGGCGCGGTTGTTCTGCGATGAGATCGAAGTCGGCATGGTGGGCGTCAACGTTCCATTGCCGGTGCCGGTTGCCTATCACAGCTTTGGTGGTTGGAAGCGCTCGCTGTTCGGTGACCTGCACGCCTACGGCCCGGACGGCGTGCGTTTCTATACCCGTCGCAAGGCCATTACCCAGCGCTGGCCGCAGCGTGCCAGCCATGAGGCTTCGCAGTTCGCTTTCCCCAGCTTGTAACCGGTAAACACAGAGGCCGGCGCCCTTGGGCGCCGGCCTCTGTGTTTACGGGGCTTTTTGACTGATGTGACAGAATTATGAAAATAGGTGTTGACGGCAGATTCTGGAAGTCTATAATTCGCCCCACTTCCGGCGCAGTCGAAACGGAAAACTCCTTGAGATTCAATGAGTTAAGTAGGTTTCGAAGGTGTTGGGCTTCAGTTCATCGAAGCCCGGAAGGAGCAGATAGAGCGGTGTTGTTTGGCTCTATCAGCGGTTCGATCTTCTCGGTCGAAAGCGGTGAAAAAGAGGTGTTGACAGCAGCGAGTAACGCTGTAGAATTCGCCTCCCGCTAACGAGAGATCGGAAGCGCA